>JAFXUS010000033.1 GCA_017535125.1 Bacteroidales bacterium
AGCGTGACGGCGGTGTTGCGCCCCTCCCAGCGCTCGGAGAAGAGCAGCAGGATGGCCAGGCGCGTGACGAGGATGAGCACGAAGGCGATCAGCAGCCAGGTCAGCGAGGCGGCCATCTGTTCCTGGGCCGCCGGATGCCGGCGGGCGTAACTGCGGGCGATGAGGAGCATCGCCCAGCCGATGATCTCCGTGCACAGGAAGGTGGAAAGGGGATAGATGATCAGCGGCGAGTCGGTGAAACTGTCGATCAGCCAGGCCGTGCCGCGGCCGAGCAGCACGCCGACAATGTTGACCACCAGCACGGAGATGGCCATCATATAGCCGCTGACCTGACAACGCAGACAGAGAATCACGACCATCATCATCGACAGCAGCGTCAGCATCATGTCGTCCGCCAGACCGAGCAGACGGCAACCCAGCGCGACGACCCCGTGCAGCAGCGCGAAGCCGTGGATGATCCATCCTTCTTTTGAAATCTTCATAATAACAAATGACAAGATAATAAAAATTCTAACGAATCTAACCGTTCATCCCGAAAATTCTACCATTCATCCTTTTTCATTTTTCCACGCGCGTAAGAATTCTTTATTTTGCGGCAACGACTTTTAACACTAAAATGCAAACCAAAAAGCTCACCTTCTGGCAGATGTGGAATCTCAGCTTCGGATTTTTCGGAGTTCAGATTGCCTATGCCCTGCAGAGCGCCAACATCAGCCGCATATTCGCAACGCTGGGTGCGGACCCGCACCAGCTCAGTTTCTTCTGGATCCTGCCCCCGCTGATGGGCATGATCGTCCAGCCCCTCATCGGCAAGTATTCCGACCGCACCTGGTGCACGATGGGTCGTCGCAAGCCGTATCTGCTCGTCGGCGCCCTCGTGGCCGTCCTGGTCATGATTTTCCTGCCGAACGCCGGCAGCCTCAATTTCAGCAGCCGCCTGCTGCTCGGCCTCAACGGCGCCATGTGGTTCGGACTCTTCTCCCTGATCTTCCTGGACACCTCCATCAACGTGGCGATGCAGCCGTTCAAGATGATGGTCGGCGACATGGTGGGCGAGGAGCAGAAGGCGCAGGCCTACTCCATCCAGTCGCTGCTGTGCAACGCCGGCAGCCTGGTCGGCTACCTTTTCCCGATCTTCTTCACCTGGATCGGCATCGCCAACACCGCCCCGAAGGGCGTGATCCCGCCGTCCGTGATCTGGAGCTTCTACTGCGGCGCCGCCGTCCTGATCCTCTGCGTGCTCTACACCTTCGCGAAGGTCCGGGAAATGCCGCCGGCAGAGTATGCCGCGTTCCACGGCATTGATCCGCAAAAGCAGGCCGCCGAGGCGAAGGAGAAGCCGGGGCTGTTCAAGCTCCTGCTACATGCCCCCAAGACCTTCTGGACGGTCGGCCTGGTGCAGTTCTTCTGCTGGGCCGCGTTCATGTACATGTGGACCTACACCAACGGCGCCATCGCCGCCAACTGCTGGCATACCACCGACACCGCGTCCGAGGGCTACCAGGCCGCGGGCAACTGGGTCGGCGTCGTGTTCGCCGTGCAGGCGGTCGGTTCCATCCTCTGGGCCCTCGTGATCCCGCGCTTCAAGTCGCTCCGCCTCGCCTACGTGGTCAGCCTGCTGATCGGCGCCGCGGGCTTCATTTCCATCTATTTCGTCCATGACCAGTATCTGCTGTTCGGGTCCTACTTCCTCGTCGGAGCAGCCTGGGCCGCAATGCTCGCGCTGCCGTTCACACTGCTGACGAATTCCCTCAGCGGCGAGCACATGGGCAGCTACCTGGGCCTCTTCAACTGCACCATCTGCCTGCCGCAGATCATCGCGGCCGCGCTGGGCGGCGTGGTGCTGCATCTTGTGGGTGGCGCCCAGGCCAGCATGCTGGTGGTCGCCGGCGTACTGCTCATCTGCGGCAGCGTCGCCGTCGCCCTCGTCAAGGAACACTGATATTAATCCATATATTACCAACCACTTCATTAATATGAAAAAAATCCTAACCATCCTTGCGGCCATCGTGCTCTCGGGCATGATGTCCGCCACCGCATTCGCCCAAAGCGGCCATGTGGTCCAGGGTGTGGTTGTCGACCAGATCGGCCCCGTGATCGGTGCCTCCGTCGTGGAGACGGGCACCTCCAACGGTGTCGTCACGGATCTGGACGGCAACTTCTCCCTCAGGGTTTCTTCTCCTGATGCCATCGTCGAAGTGAGCTGCATCGGCTATGTCACGCAGTCCTTCAAGGCATCCGAAATGCCCGCCCATATCACCCTCCATGAGGACAACGAGTTCCTCGACGAGGTCGTGGTCATCGGCTACGGCACCGTGAAGAAAAGCGATATGACGGGCTCCGTCGTCGCCATCAAGAACGACGAAGTCAACCGCGGCGCGATCACCTCTCCGAGCCAGGCCCTCATGGGCAAGGTCTCCGGTCTGCACATCGTGCCGGCTTCCGGACAGCCCGGTGACGGCGCTACGATCCGCATCCGCGGCGCCGCATCCCTCACCGCCAACAACGACCCGCTCATCGTCATCGACGGCGTGCCCGTGACCGGTGAAGGCGGTGCCGGTATGGGCGATCCGCTCGCTTCGGTCAACCCCAACGACATCGAGAGCTTCTCCGTGCTGAAGGACGCCTCCGCGACCGCCATCTACGGCTCCCGCGCTTCCAACGGCGTCATCATCATCACCACCAAGAAAGGCAGCGGCGGTGCGATCAAGGTCACGTACAACGGCAGCGTCAGCGCCAAGCAGAACATCGCCACCCTCGACATGATGAGCGGCGACCAGTTCCGCGAGGCGGTGAACAAGTACCACCCCGAGTATGCCTTCCTGCTCGGCACGGCCAACACCAACTGGCAGGACCAGATCTACCGTGTCGGCATCTCCACGGACCACAACCTCAGCGTGTACGGCGGCAGCCAGCTTCCGTTCCGCGTGAGCGTCGGCTACAACCTGGACCAGGCGACCACCAAGCTGGGCGACAACCAGCGCGTCAACGCCGACCTCAGCCTCTCGCCGAAGTTCCTGGATGACCACCTGTCCCTCAACGTGAACGTGAAGGGCATCTACCAGCAGACCCTCTGGGCCAACGGCGGCGCCGTGGGCGGAGCCGTCGCGTTCGACCCGACCAAGCCGGTGTACAATGGCGACGGTTCTTTCTGGAACTGGTACAACGAAGACGGAACGCCCAACACGATGGCGTCCACCAGCCCGATGTCCACCCTGTACGACTACTACAACATCGGCCGTACGGTGCGCAGCATCGGCAACATGCAGATCGACTACAAGGTCCACGGCCTGGAAGACCTGCGCTTCAACCTCAACCTCGGTTATGACGTCGCGCGTACGAAAGGCGACCAGTACAACGAGCTCGGTTCCTACAGCTCGATGCGCGCCACGCCGGACCGCGCCGTCCGTTACCAGAACTTCAACCGCAACCTCCTGCTCGAGGCCTACGCCGACTACAACCATGAGTTCGACTGGTGCAACCTCGACGTCATGGCCGGTTATTCCTGGCAGCGCAACTACGTCCGTTACGACAACACGCAGTACTACAACGCCGAGCCCCGCTGGGCCGAGCTCAATCTCTATGAGCGCAAGCCCTACGACGCGAAAGAGTACGTGCTGATCTCCTTCTTCGGCCGCGTCAACTGGTCGATCAAGTCCAAGTACCTCTTCACCTTCACCGTCCGCGAGGACGCCTCTTCCCGTTTCAGCCCGAAGAACCGCTGGGGCCTGTTCCCTTCCGCGGCCTTCGCCTGGAACATCAAGAACGAGGAATTCCTGAAGCACGAGAGCGCCGTCTCCGCCCTCAAGCTCCGTCTCGGATGGGGCCGTACGGGTCAGCAGGACATCGGCGGTGACTACTATCCGTACGTCGCCCGCTACAACATGGCGACGGATTCTCGCATGCGTTACAACATGGGTGAAGGAAACTACAACGTACTCGCCCCGATCGCCTACAACCCCGACATCAAGTGGGAGACCACCGAGACCTGGAACGCCGGTCTGGACTTCGGCTTCGCCGGTGACCGCATCACCGGCACCGTGGAGGCCTACTACCGCCGCACCTTCGACCTGTTGAACTCCATCAACTTCCCGATGGGTACCAACTTCACCAACATGCTGATCGACAACATCGGCGAGATGGTCAACAAGGGTGTTGAAATCACCCTCAACACCGTCCCGGTCGAGACGAAGGACTGGCACTGGTCCATCGGCGGCAACGTCACCTTCCAGGACACCCGGATCACCAAGCTGACGGCCAAGAACATCGCCGGCTATCTCGGCGTGACGACGGGCCCGAACCTCGGCGGTACGGACGGCTACACGTCCCTGCACCGCGTCGGCTTCGCCCCGTACACCTTCTTCCTCTATGAGCAGGCGTACGACACCAACGGCAACCCGATCCAGAACGTGCTCATCGACCGCAACGGCGACGGCGTCATTTCTGAATCCGACCGCTACGTCACCGGCTACAGCCCGAACCCCTGGATGTTCTTCGGTATCAACACGCACCTGAGCTACAAGAACTGGGACTTCAGCATCAACGGTCACGGCTCCATCGGCAGCTACGCCATCAACCGCGTGGCGATGGGCTACTCGACCGCCTATTCCGAGGATTACACCAAGAACTTCATCCAGAACTGGAGCAACACCTATCTGGTGCCCGGCTGGGTGGATCTCCAGCAGACCAACCAGAAGTACTCCGACATGTTCGTCGAGAACACCTCGTTCTTCAAGATCGACGACATCAACCTCGGCTACACCTTCCACTTCAAGCGCTTCCTCGATTCGATCCGTGTCGCCGCTTCCGTACAGAACGTCCTCACGATCACCAAGTACCGGGGCCTTGATCCTGAACTGCAGGGCGTCGACGGCGTGGACAACAATATGTTCCCGCGCCCGCGCCTCTACACGGTCCGTGTCAACATCAACTTCTAATACGTGACGGATATGAAAAAGATATATACCCTCATTCTTGTGACGCTCGCCTGCGTTCTGTCTTCCTGTGTCAAGGACCTCGACACGCACCTGCTCAACGAGACCGACACGACGGCGGAACAGGCTTTTGCGACCCAGGCGGACTATCTCGCTTCCCTGACCTACATCAACGCTTTCTACAACTTCGTCAGCGCCGGTGACCCGGGCAGCTCCGACATCAGCGTGAAAGACTCCGGCCAGAGTGAGCTTGTGCGCCAGTACATCAACCTCAACGAACTCTCCGCCGACTCCTTCAAGTGCAGCTGGACGGGCGACAGCTACGTCTCCGAACTCCAGAACAACCGCTGGACGGCCACGGAGAACGCCGCGACCATCGCCGTCTATACCCGTTGCATGAAGGGCATCACCCTCGTCAACGAATTCCTCCGCCAGACCGAGCCCGAAAAGCTCGCCGAGCGCGGACATGGCGGCATGAGCGCAGCCATCGCCGGATACCGGGCCGAAGCCCGCTTCCACCGCGCCCTGTTCTACTATCTGATGATGGACCTCTTCGGCAATCCGCCGTTCGCGACGGAGGAGAACGTCCTGGGCGAAGCGCCCAAGCAGATCCAGCGCGCCGACCTCTTCGTCTGGATCGAGAACGAATGCAAGGACCTCCTGTCCGGTAACGATATGCCGGCCAAGGGCGCCGTTCCGTACCCGCGTCCGACCAAGGGTTCCGTGCAGGCGCTCCTCGCCCGCATGTACCTCAACGCTGAGGTTTACACCGGCACCGCCCGCTGGCAGGATGCCAAGGATGCGGCCGCGGCCGTCATCGGCATGGGCTACGTCCTCCATCCCGTCTATCAGGAACTCTTCATGCAGGACAACACCGAGAGCGGCGCCGCTGCCGACGAGTTCATTTTCGGCATCGAATATGACCGCGACCACGCCCAGAGCTGGGGTGGCACGACCACCATGTGCAGCGCCTTCGTCGGCGGTACCGCCAACGCCAAGATCGGCCAGCTACTCGGCGTCGGCACGACCATCATGCCGGAAGGCTGGGACGGCTACCACGTGGCACCCGACTATGTGGACCGCTTCGAACTCAAGGGCGTGAACTGGGACGGCTCCGACTTCGGCTACGACCGCGAGAAGTCCGACAAGCGCGCGTTCTTCTTCAACGAAGGCGAGCCTGAATTCGTCGCGACGACCACCAAGACCGGCTGGCGCTGCTGGAAATGGAGCAGCCTCAAGTCCGACGGCACCATCCTGGACCGCAACAGCGACAACTTCAAGTTCTCCTCCTGCGACTTCCCGATTTTCCGCCTCGCGGAAATGTACCTGATCTATGCTGAGGCCGACGCCCGCCTGAACGGCGGCACCACGACCGATGCCACGGCGCTCGGTTATGTCAAGGCGCTGCGCGACCGCGCCGGCGTGGAGATGCCCGATGCCGTCACCCTCGACTGGCTGCTCGACGAGCGCGCCCGCGAACTGATGCTGGAGGGCCACCGCCGCACGGATCTCATCCGCTACGGTTACTATACCTCCGCGTCCTTCCCGTGGGCCGGCAAGGGCGGCGTGCCGAACGGCAAGGTTTCCCTGCCTTCCTACCGCACCCTCTACCCGCTTCTCACTTCGGATATCAATGCCAATTCCGCCAACCTCAAGCAGAATCCCGGCTATTAATCGACGTGCTTTGAACTCATAATTTACAGCAAGATGAAAAAATCTATCTATATCGTCCTGTTGGCCTTCACGGCGCTGTTCACTTTCGCCTCCTGCGAAAGGGAATACTACATGAAGGAAGTCGGTACCGAATCCATCGCCCCGGTCCTCGCGGCCGTCAGCGACCAGGTCATCGACGCCAACAACAGCAAAGCTGAATCGGTGATATTCAACTGGACGCCCGCCTCCTTCGGCGCGCCCGTCCAGATTGAATATACGCTCTACCTGACCCGGGAAGGCGCTGACGACTATCTGGCCGCCCAGACCTTCTCGACCGCGGTCGCCGTGGAGAAAGCCACCATCAACTCCGGAGCCGTCGCCCTCGGTATCGAGAAGAACGGCGCCGGCACCATCGGCGCCAAGGTCGTCGCGTCCGTCTATACCGGACCCGGCGGTTCCACTTCTTTTGCGCAGAGCAACACTTCCAATGCCATCTCTTTCGGCGTCACCACGTTCGAGGCTCCGAAGGACTGGATCTTCCTCCCGGGCGTCTACAACGGCTGGGGCGACAGCAACGAAAAGGAAGAATGGAAAGTCTGGGAGACGGACGGCGGCAGCAAGGTATACCGCACCCTGGTCCAGTTCGAATCCGCCGACTGGTGCGTCGGTTTCTGCCCGTTCAAGATCTTCGCGAACGGTGCGTGGCTCGGCTACAACGACGGCTATGAGCCGGCCTGGGGCCGTATCTACGCGAACGACGACGGCAACTGGGCCGTGCCTGAGGCTGAACCCATCAACTTCATCACGGTCAACATGACCACTAAGAAGGGTACGCGCGAGGCCGTCTCCAAGGTCGGCATCATCGGTTCCTTCTGCGGCTGGGCCGACGACAAGGAGGTCTCCTTCGTCTATGACAAGGTCAACAACGTCTGGAATGCCGACGTGACCTTCGCTGCCGGCGACGAGTTCCTCATCCGCCTGAACGGCGACTGGGGCTTCAAGTACGGCACCGCCACGAGCCCCAGCAGCGGCGTCCAGGGCGGCTTTGAGCTCGAAGAGGGCGCCGGTTCCGCCAACATCGCGGCGCCGGGCGCCGGTGCTTACACCGTCCGCCTCCACGCCAACCGCACGCCGATGGTGATTTCCTATATAGCGAAGTAACCTTATGACAATCTGCATTATGAAAAAGTTTAGATACATATTGGCGATTGCCGCATTGATCCTCGGCGCGGCTTCCTGCACCATCCTGCCGGAAGATGCCTTCTCGACGGATCCCGTCGCCCCCGAGTTCCTGGCCCATGCAGACATCCTGATGACCGCGAACACGATGGACGAGGACGTGAACATCACGTGGACGGCCTACCGGAACCTTCCGGAGGGTCTGAGCTACGTGCTCAAGGCGACCTATGTCAATGACACCAAGGTGCTCGCCACCGTCAACTCCACCTGCTTCAAGACGACCAAGACGGCCTTCAAGGAGCTGCTCTACACCACGTTCCCGGCCCTGCCGCAGAATGATACCTTCGTCCTCTCCCTCGAGGTGTCCGTCCTGGACGCCAGCGGAAACGAGTACGTGTCCAACTCCATGGGCGTGACCATCTACGCGTACGGCGACGCCGTCGCGCCGGTCATCGTCCTGAAAGAGGACGAGCTGGAGCTCGATCCGAACGAGGCGCTGACCGAGGTGACCCTCCTTTCCTGGGAGCCGGCCCGCCTGGTCTACGGCGAGAAGGTGAGCTACAACGTGTACCTGAGCACCGTCACGGACGCCGTGCTCGCTTCGCGGGCGCTGGACACTCCGGCGTACCTGCTGGCCGAAGGCCTTACCGAGACCAGCTTCTCCATGACAGTGGACGCCCTCAATGACGCCATCATCGCCGCCGGCGGAGCGGAAGCCGCGGAAGTTCCGATCAAGTTCCTGGTCGAGGCTTACTGCGAATCCCTCCCCGAAGGCATCGAGGCCGCTTCCGCGGAAATGACCGTCACGACCTTCGTGGCCACTTTCCCGGAGATCCTCTACACCCCGGGCAGCCACCAGGGCTGGGATCCGGCTTCCGCCGCGACCCTCACGCTCTCTTCGAGCATCAAGGGCTACTATGAAGGCATCCTCGACCTGACGACCCCGGACGGCAGCGACGCCCAGTTCAAGTTCAGCCCGAATCCCAAGTGGGAAGGCGACTTCGGCGGCAAGGTCGAGGCGGACGCCGACAAAGCCGGCTTCTATTCCGGTACGGTCGGCTCCTCCGACAACATCGTGGTTCCCTCCGGCATCTACGTCATCATGCTCAACAAGAAGCTCAACAAGATCAATCTGGTTGAGATCAAGAGTCTGGGCGCCATCGGCACCGCTTTCGGCGGCTGGGACAAGGAAATCCCGATGACCTGGGACAAGGAGACCAACGTCTTCACCGTGGTCGCGGACGTCGTCCCGGGCGAATACAAGTTCCGCCTCAACGACGACTGGACCTTCTCCATCGACAACACGGGCGGCGTCAACGGCGGCGGCGCCAACTATGAGACCGCCCTCAGCGGAAACTACAAGGTATCCGTGGACATGAGCAAGCACCCTTATACGGTGAAGTTCGCCAACACGTCCTTCCCGGAGGTGCTCTACGTGCCCGGTTCCCACAACAATTGGACCCACAGCGCCACTGTCCTGCAAGGCGACGGCAACGGCCGTTACGAAGGCTTCGTCACGGTCGGCGGCGAGTGGGGCTTCAAGTTTACCCCGACCGCCGACCCCGACTGGAAGGATGGCGAGTGGGGCCTCGACAAGAGCACCACGCCCGAGACCAGCGACGCCGGCGA
>JAFXUS010000034.1 GCA_017535125.1 Bacteroidales bacterium
AACACGCTGTCAAATTACTTGAAATCAGCGGGTTAGGTAGCAGGCGCACTTATATTAAAAAAATTAAATATTATGGTTTGAAAGTATTTTCTAAAAATTGCTTTCAATCCGAAATTCAAAATCTTCAAAACTCATCGAATCTTACGATTTTGAAGTCGAATTCGCTCTTTGGCTCAATTTGTTACACGATTACGAATTTGGAATTCTAAAAAATTATTGCGACCTTGCGCCCGTTTATTGCCTAATGCCAATTAAACGCTCGTTTCTTTGGCAGCCGAGACAGAAACTAAAAACAGGTTAAGTATAGTTTATTGTTTAATTTAAAGTTAAATGCTTATGAAAAAAGCAAAACTGTTCTTCAGCGCTTTGTTCGTATTCATTGGCGTGGCGCTTTTCGCACAGAACGTCACCGTCAAGGGTATTGTAACAGATGCTTCGAACGGGGAGACCATCCCCGCCGCTTCCGTCGTCCTTCAGGGTACCACCCAGGGCGTCGTCGCGGATGCCAAGGGCAACTTCTCCATCACGGTGCCCAGCAACGGCGTGCTGCTCGTTTCCACGATCGGCTACCGGACCGTCGCCGTGCCTGTGAGCGGTCGCACCGTCATCAACGTGGCTCTGGATCCGGATTCCGAATTCCTCGAGGACGTCATCGTCGTCGCTTACGGTACGGCCAGCCGCGCTTCCCTGACCGGCTCTGTCGCCGCCGTGAACACCGAGACCATCGAGAAGACCATCTCCAACTCCGTTACGGCCGCCCTCGAAGGCGCCGCCCCGGGTGTCCAGGTCAACAACACCTACGGTGAGCCGGGTTCCGCCCCGAGCATCCGTATCCGCGGTTTCGGCTCCATCAACGGCAGCAACTCCCCGCTCTACGTCGTGGACGGTTTCATTTTCGAAGGCAACATCGCCGACCTGAACTCCAATGATATCGAGTCGATGACCGTCCTGAAGGACGCGACCTCCGCCGCCCTTTACGGCAACAAGGCATCCAACGGTGTCATCATCATCACCACCAAGAAGGCCAAGAACGAGGGCAAACCGACCGTCACCTTCACGACCAACCACGGTCTCTACACCCGTGGTCTGGCTGAGTACGAGCGCCTCGGTGCCGACGACTGGATGGAGATGGAGTGGCGTGGTTACCGCAACTATGCGATGTCCACCGCCGCGCTTTCGTACGATGAGGCTACGGCCGGCGCTTTCGCCACCAAGAACCTCGTCGCCGACGTGATCAAGAACAACATCTACAACGCTGCCGACAATGCCCTGTTCGATGCCAACGGTAAGCTGACCGCTTCGATCAAGCCTGGTTACACCGATCTCGACTGGGAGAAGGAACTGGTCAAGAAGGGTTATCGCCGCGAGTACGGCGTGTCCTTCGCCAGCAGCAGCGACAAGTACAACGTGTTCGCTTCCCTCGACTACATGAACGAGGACGGTTACATCCTCAACACCAACTTCGAGCGTTATTCCGCCCGCGTCAACACTTCCTTCACTCCGGTCTCCTGGTTCAAGGGCGGCATCAACCTCAACGCCACCAAGCAGGAGCAGAACTACAACTCCAACGCTAACGGTTCCTACTACGCCAACCCGTTCTATCAGCTCCGTTACGAGGCTCCGATCTACCCGATCTACCTCCACAACGCTGATGGCTCCATCATCCTGGACGACAACGGCGAGAAGGTGTACGATACCGTCTCCGACTGGCGTTCCAACCGTCATATCATCTTCGAGCGCCTGCGCGACTACGAGCGCAACGGCCGCCTGACCCTCGACGCTTCCGCGTTCGCGACGTTCATCCTGCCTTACGGCTTCGAGATTTCCTTCAAGGCCAACACCAACTTCCGCACCCGTCAGTACAAGAAGTACGACAACCCGGAGATCGGTGACGGTGCCACCAACAACGGTCGTTTCCGTCAGTCCGAGTATCACTACAACACGGTGAACCTCCAGCAGATGGTGAACTGGTCGCATGACTATGGCCGTCACCACATCGACGCCATGGTGGCCCACGAAAGTTACTCCTACGACTACAACTACATGAACACGATGAACTCGAACATGTCCCTGCCGGGCATCTACGAGATGGGTAACTTCACCACGAACTCCAGCCACCCGAGCGGTTACAGCTATGATGACCGCAGCGAGTCCTTCCTCGGCCGTGCGCGCTACAACTTCAATCAGAAATACTTCTTCGAGGCTTCCTTCCGTCGTGACGGTTCTTCCCGTTTCTCCGAGGCTAAGCGCTGGGGTAACTTCTGGTCCGTGGGTGCTTCCTGGGACATCACCCGTGAAGATTTCATGAGCTATGCCTCCTGGGTGGACTTCCTGAAGCTCCGCGCCTCCTTCGGTACCGCCGGTAACGTCGGTTCCATCGACTACTACGCCTACCAGGCTCTCTACGAGCTCGACAAGAACGGTGGCAACCCTGCTCTGTACAAGATGCAGCTCGCTGCCCAGGAGCTCGGCTGGGAAACCTCCCAGACCTTCGATATCGGCCTCGACGGCCGTCTCTTCGACCGGCTCAACTTCTCCATCGGCTATTTCGACAAGGCCTCCAAGGACCTCCTCTTCGAAGTCCCTCTGCCGTCTTCCGCCGGTTCTTACATCTGGGGTGATAACCCGTACCTGACCCAGCTCCAGAACATCGGTTCCGTGGCCAACCGCGGTTGGGAACTCTCCGCCGACGTGGACATCTTCCGGACCCGCAACTTCAGCTGGAACTTCGGCCTGGATGCCACCTTCCTCAAGAACACGATCATCAAGCTCCCTGACGGTGAGGACATCCCGTCCGGCTCCCGCCGCTACTCCGAGGGCCACTCCATCTATGAGTTCTACACCTATCATTTCGAGGGTGTGGACCAGATGACCGGTAACTCCCTCTATACCATTGATCCTGCGGAAACCAACCTGGCCGCCGCCCAGAAGGCCGGCAAGCTGGTGACCATCAACGGCAAGGACTACACGACGGACGTCACCTACGGTCTCAAGGACTGGAGCGGCTCCACCCTGCCGACGGTCTATGGTTCCTTCCACACCAACCTTTCCTGGAAGGGCTTCTCCCTCTACGTTCTCGCTACCTACGGCCTCGGCGGCAAGCTGATGGACGGTGGTTATGCGAACCTGATGGGCCACGCTGCGAACAGCACCAGGGCGCTGCACGTGGACGTGCTGAACTCCTGGAACGGTGTCCCCGCGGGCATGACCGAGACCTCCGCCAACCGTATCGATCCGAACGGCATTCCGGTGTATGACATGAACCTCAGCACCTACAACAACGCCACTTCCGATCGTTGGCTGGTCGATGCCTCCTACCTCGTTCTCAAGAACGTGACCCTGTCCTACACCCTCCCGGCCAGCGCCAACCGTGTGCTCGGCATTCAGGGCCTGACCATCAACTGCGGCGTGGAGAACGCCTTCACGCTCACCAAGCGTCAGGGTATCAACCCGCAGTACGGATTCTCCGGCGGCCAGGATGCGACCTACGTGACCGCCCGCATCTTCAACCTCGGTGCTACGCTGAAATTCTAATTATAAATGAGCAAAGCAATGAAAACATCCATCAAGATATTGGCCGGGGCTATTCTTGCCCTGTCTCTCGGTGCTTGCCAGAAAGAGTTTCTGGAGACCGCTCCGACCGCATCGGTCGGTACTTCCTCCGTTTTCGCCAGCACGGATCTGGTGAAGATGGCTGTGAACGGCATCGCTTACAACATGACGACCCAGCAGGCTGCCTACTCCCAGGGTTACTGCGGCGAGAACCGTATCATTTCCATCTATAACGAGTATCCTTCCCAGGAGTTTATCTACAACGGTATGTCCGCCGGTTGGGCCCCGATCATGAACCAGGAGTACTACTCCCGTTACACGACGGCCTACTGCAGCTACCCGTGGTTCTACTACTACAAGATCATCTCCAACGCCAACGCCATCATCGTCAACGTGGATAACGCCGAGGGCCTCAAGTCCGAGATCGACTTCTACAAGGCTCAGGCGCTGACCTACCGCGCCTGGGCTTACACCAAGCTCCTCGAGCTGTACTCCGTCCGCTGGAAAGACAGCAATAACGGCGCTGCTGACGGTGTCGTCCTCCGTCTGGACGAGTCCACCACCAGCATTCCGCTCTCCACGATGTCCGAGTGCTATGCCCAGATCTACCAGGATCTGGACGATGCCATCGCCCTCTTCAAGAGCTCCGGTATGGACCGCCCGGCCGGCGAAGTCTGGCTGACCAACATCAACGTCGCTTACGCGATCTATGCCAAGGCCGCCCTCAACCGCGAGGACTACGCCACGGCGCTGACGAACGCCAAGCTCGCCCAGGACGGTTATCCTCTGATGAGCAACGCCGCTTATGTGGACGGCTTCAACGGCCCGACCAGCGAGTGGATCTTCGGCAGCTTCGGTGACGGTTCCGAGAACAACTGGTACTGGACCTTCGGTACCCAGTTCGCCTGCAACGGTTACTATGCCAATCGTTCCCAGTATGGCGCCGGCGCCATCGACAAGGCCTGCACGGACAGAATTCCCGACAACGATATCCGCAAGGGTATGTTCCTGACCCAGGACAAGTTCCCTGAGTACAGCTTCTTCGATGAGGCAAACGTTAACCAGAGCCTTGGTTACATGACCGGTGACGATCTGTGGGATGCCGCCGAGGCGTACATCGCCAGCCGCACTCCGGCCGGTGTTGACGCCGCCTACGGAGCTGGTTACTTCTATGTCAACGCCCAGCTCAAATTCTGGGTCTTCGATACCCCGGGCGTCATGTACCTGCCGTATATCCGCTCTTCCGAAATGGTGCTGATCGAGGCTGAGGCCAACTGCTTCCTGAATAACCTGGATGCCGCCAAGGCTGCCCTGGTGAAGCTGAACGCCACTTCCGGCCGTAACCCGCAGTACACCTGCGAGGCCACGACCCAGGCTGACATCTTCGAGGAGATCGTCCTCTACCGTGAGCTCGAGCTCTGGGGCGAAGGCTTCAGCTGGGCTGACTACAAGCGCTGGAAGCGTGACATCGTCCGCGTCGGCTTCGCCGACGGCGGCTATGTCCACGTCGCGACCGCTACGACCATCAAGGCTACGGATTCCAGCTGGACCTGGTCCATCCCTGAGACCGAGACCCAGTACAACACCGAGGTGGATCACATCTAGCATGTTTTCCCCGATTGGGGAACGACAATATGCAAAGGGGCTGGCCATTTTGGGGCCGACCCCTTTGTTTTTTTCGAGAAGCCTTCGTAAATTTGAAATATGAAAAGAATACTTCTTGTTTTGGCATTCCTGCCACTCCTGCAGCCTGTTTTCGCGCAGGCCGTGCCAGCGCTGCTGGTTCCGGCCGACACCCGTTCCCTGGCCATGGGCGATGTCGCCCTGCCGTCGGTCGCGTCTAAACTGGACGTGCAGGCTTTTTACGGAATGTGGGCGCCGAAGAGCGCCAACAACAGCGTGATCGGTGCCGACGCGCTGTTTCATGTGGGCAAGCGCGTGGCGCTGAGCCTGGAGGGCCGTTACTTCATGGAGCAGCCGTATGACATCACGTCCGCGCAGGGCATGGTGACGGGCTCGTTCCGTCCCAATGACCTGATTATCGGCGCAGGCGTGGCGGTGTCGTTCGCCAAGGTGTTCGGCGCCACGATCAAGGCCCGCTATGTCGCTTCCGCCATCGCGGAAAATGCCAAAGGCGGCGCCTTCTGCGGCGACCTGTCCGTGGACTACCGGGCCGAGAAGGCTTTCGCGTCATTGGGCATCCGCAACCTGGGCTCCCAGCTCAGCTATGGCGGCGCTTCCTATGCGCTGCCGGCGATGGCCGCGCTGAGCGGCGGCGTCCGTCCCGTGAGCGGGCTGACCGTGGGCGCTGAGGTGGATTACCTCTTCAGCGGCGCGCTGATGGCCGGACTGGGCGTGGAGTACACGTTCGCGGACATCGTGTCGCTGCGCGGCGGTTTCCACTACGGCGATCCGGCCAAGGCCATCCCGATGTATGTATCCGCCGGTCTGGGCGTGCAGTTCAAGGGCGTCCACCTGGACGTCGCGTTCCTGACGGCCTCCAAGACCCTTGGCAACAGCCTGATGTTCGGGCTGGGATATAGATTTTAAATGAGAGAGCATATGAAAAACAGAATAGCCATTTGGGCCATCCTGCTGCCGCTGCTGGCATGCTGCACGGTTCAGGAGCCGGTCACCGTGCCGGAAGCCCCCGCATCCCGTAACGACAGCTATGTGCAGGGCGAAGCCATCCTGCTCCTTACCGAGGAGGGGGCCGACGCCTTTGATCCGACCGTTTCTCTCGAGGCCCTGAAAGAGATGGGCGTTTATACGATGGAGCGTATGTTCCCGGAAGCCGGGGAGTTCGAAGAGCGGCATCGCGCCGCGGGTCTTCATCGCTGGTACAAAGTGAGTTACGACCCTTCGGTCTCCCGTACCAAGGCGGGCGGAGAACTGTCCTCCCTTCCTGATGTGGAGGCCGTTACCTTCCAGCCCAAGATCGGGCGTCGCAGCATTTTCAACGATCCCTACCTGCGCCGTCAGTGGAACTACTACAATGACGGCTCGAACGGCATGGCATTCAAGGCGGGCATGGACATCAACGTCGTGCCGGTCTGGGAGAAATACACCACCGGCAGCAAGAACGTCATCGTGGCGGTGATCGACGGAGGCGTGCAGGCGGATCATCCGGATCTCAACGGCGTCGTTCTTTCCGCCGAGGAAGGCAGCCGCAGTTTCATCCGCGGGCATGACCATACCGAACTCTTCATCGACGATCACGGCACGCACGTAGCCGGCACCATCGCCGCCATCAACGACAACGGCTTGGGCGTATGCGGTGTCGCCGGCGGCAAGGACGGCCAAGGCGGTGTGCGGATCATGGCCTGCAACATCTTCTCGGACGATGCGAAAGAATCCTCTGACGAAGCGGCCGCGCTGGTCTGGGCTGCCGATAATGGCGCCGTCATCGCCAACAACAGCTGGGGCTACATCTTCGATACCGAAGAACAAGTCGCCGCAGGTGCCGCGAACTTCTTGAACGAGGAGTCGGCCCTCAAGTCGGCCATCGACTATTTCATCGAGTATGCCGGCACGGACGTCGATGGCAACCAGGTTGGGCCGATGAAAGGCGGACTGGTCCTTTTCGCCTCCGGCAACGAAGGATTTGCGCATGATGTTCCGGGCGAATACGATAAAGTCATCGCTGTCGGTTCCTTCGGACCGGACGGCAAGATGGCGCTTTTCTCCAACTATGGACCCTGGGTGGACATCCTGGCTCCGGGCGGCTCCGATTCCGACGCCCCGGAGGAATGGATCATGAGCCCGGTCACGGGAAGCATGTACGGCTTTATGGCAGGCACGTCCATGGCCTGCCCGCACGTAGCGGGTGTCGCCGCCTTGTTGGTATCCTACTTCGGTGGTCCGGGCTTTACGGCCGACATGCTGAAAGCAGCCCTGCTGGGCGGTGCCGAGCAGAATGTCATCGACCTGCAGAAACGCACGATCGGCGGTGGCAAACTGGACGCCCTCGGCGCTTTCTCCGTCCTGGACGAGCCGGAGCATCCCGACGCCTCGGACATCGTGTTCTCCACCAATTATGACGGCGACTGGCGGCTGAAATCGCATGAATCGCTGGATGTCAACGTCAACATCGCCGGCAACGGCCGGGCCAAGCTGCCCGTCAGCTTCTCCACGGACTGCCCGGGCGCCACGGCGGAATGCACGCCGCGCCAGGCGAGCCTGCATATCGATGCCCTCCTGGCGGAGCCCGGTGATTATACGGTGACCTTCAGCGTGGGTACCATCGCGACGAAGAGCTATCCTTTCACCATCCTGCCCAACCATGCGCCGCAATTGCTCGGGACGCCGGATGACATGGTCGTGAATGCTGCCACGGCCGCCTCCACGACCCTGGACATGTCGCGTTTCTTCACGGATCCCGACGGGGAAGCGCTTGTTTATCAGCTGAAGCTGGACGGAGATCCCATCGTCACTTCTTCGCTTTCCGGCTCCCAGCTGACCCTTTCGACTTCAGGTTATGGTATGGCGAACGTGACCCTGACGGCCCTCGACGGTAGGAAAGCTTCTGCATCGACCACCTTCTATATCCTGGCCCGCAATACGTTCCAGGACGTGGATGTCTTCCCCAACCCCGTCGTGGACAAACTCAACGTCCGTCCCGGCTCTGACCGGACCGTGTCCGTCGAGCTGGTCAACGCGGCGGGCGCCACCGTGTACGCGGAGGAGTCCGTGCAGGTCGGACCGTTCAAGCCGCTGACCATCGACATGAGTGCGATGCCCGGCGGCGTCTATGCGCTGATCGTGAACGGACAGCGCTTTACGGTCGTAAAGAAGTAACGGGGTCCACCCAGTGGATGACCGCGCCGCTGCGCTCCATGCCGCGGAACCAGGTCATCTGCCGTTTGGCAAACTGATGAATCGCAATGGCGAGCTTCTCACGCATCTCGGCGTAGGGGAGCTCGCCTTGTAGATAGAGCGTGACGAATTTGTACTCAAGGCCGTAGGCGATGAGCGTTTCGGCGGGTACGCCGCGCTCCAGCAGGCCGCGGATCTCGTCGATCATGCCTTCCTGCAGGCGCGCGTCCAGTCGCGCGTCAATGCGTGCGTTGCGTGTCGCCCGGTCCACCAGCGTGCCGATGAAGAAAGGCTTCTGCGGGAAGCCTTCGCGGTCCAGTTCGCCCCGGGCGGCGCTCAGGGGCGTCTTTTCCGAGAAATCGTAGCCGCGCGTGACGGCGTTGATGTACATACCCGTGCCGCCGCAGAGGACGGGTACGGCGCCGCGGCTGCGGATGTCGGCGTAGGCCCGCAGGAAATCCTGCTGGAACTGCCAGACATTGTACTGCGTGCCGGGCTCGGCGATGTCGATGAGGTGGTAGGGGACGGAGCCGTACTCGGCGAGGTCCTTGCCCGTGCCGATGTCCATGCCGCGATAGACCTGGCGGGAATCCGCCGAAATGATCTCGCCGCCCAGCCGTTCCGCGAGGCGCACAGCGTAGCGCGTCTTGCCGGAGGCCGTCGGGCCGAGCACCACGACGAGGTCGCACGCGCCGGTGGCGTAATCCCGCGCAAGCTGCGCGAAATCAAGCGTTTCCGGAGCGGGCAGCTCGGCGATGATGCTATGTTTGAGGCGGGGCATGGGGCTATTCTCTTTCCATCTCGCGGCGGATGTCCTTCTCCTTGATGGTCGCGCGCTTGTCGAACTCCTTCTTGCCCTTCGCGAGGGCGATGTGCAGCTTGGCGAAGCCGTTTGCGGCGACGTAGGCGCGCACGGCGACGATCGTGAGGCCTTTGGTCTTGACTGCCTGCGCAAGGTGCTTGAGTTCGCGCTTGGTGAGCAGCAGCTTTCGGTCGCGCAGCGGCTCGTGGCTGCTCCAGGCAGACGCCCAGAAGTAGGTGGCGACGTTCATGCCGCGGACGTAGAGCTCACCGCCGGAGAAATAGCAGTAGGCGTCCTGGAGCGAAGCTTTGCCGGCGCGGATGGACTTGATCTCCGTGCCCACCAGCACGATGCCGGCGTCGTACTCCTCGAGGAACTCGTAGTCGAACGACGCCCGCTTGTTGGTGATCCTCACCTGCTGGGGCTTCTTCTCCTTGCTCATAAGCCGAAGGCTTCCTTGATGCGGTCCACGCTGTCCAGCAGCTCCCAGCCGAAGAACTGGATGCCGTCCTTGACATAGGGTTTGCGGCCCATGTGGCCGTAGGCGGCCGTGGGCTCGTAGATGGGGTTCTTGAGGCCGAACTTGCGGATGATGGCGGCCGGACGCAGGTCGAACAATTCCCGGACCTTCCGGGCGATCTCCGCGTCGGAGGCCTCGATGTGGCGCGTGCCGTAGGTGTCCACATAGACGCTCACGGGCTCGGCCACGCCGATGGCGTAGGCCAGCTGGACGAGGCATTCCTCCGCCACGCCCGCGGCCACGAGGTTCTTGGCGATGTAGCGGGCGGCGTAGGCCGCGCTGCGGTCCACCTTCGTCGGGTCCTTGCCGCTGAAGGCGCCGCCGCCGTGGCTGGCGTAGCCGCCGTAGGTGTCTACGATGATCTTTCTGCCGGTGAGGCCGGAGTCGCCGACCGGGCCGCCGATGACAAAGCGCCCGGTGGGGTTGATGAGATAGCGGGTATCGTCGTCGAGCAGCTCCTTCGGGATCTCACGGCGGATGACCTGCTCCGTCAGCGCGCGGGCCAGGGTCTCCTGATCCACGTCCGGGTCGTGCTGGGCGGAGATGACCACGGTGTCCACGTGGACGGGCTTCCCGTCCTCGTAGGCCACGGTGACCTGTGTCTTGCCGTCCGGGCGGAGGAAGGGCAGGATCCCGTCCTTGCGCACATCGGCGAGGCGGCGGGCCATGCGCTGGGCCAGGGCGATCGGCATGGGCATCAGTTCGGGCGTCTCGTCGCAGGCGAAGCCGAACATCATGCCCTGGTCTCCCGCACCGGTATCGTCGCCGTCCTGCGCACGGTCGACGCCCTGGGCGATGTCCGGGCTCTGGGCGTGGATCGCGGTCAGCACCGCGCAGGTCGCGCCGTCAAAGCACTTGTCCGCGCTGTCATAGCCGATCTCAAGGACGGTCCTGCGCACG
>JAFXUS010000035.1 GCA_017535125.1 Bacteroidales bacterium
AAGCCCGCCTCCAGGCAGTGCTCCAGCTCGCGGCGGCCCTCCACCACGAAAAGACCCTGCTCCCGCCGCGCCTTGGATTTTTCCTGCAGCAGGAGCAGATTCTTGATTTTCGGGTTCTGCGCCGATGTAATGCTCTCTTTCCTCATACTTCGAATCGAAGGTATAGGCACCGTAGGTGCCCGGGGGTATGCAAGGGGGCAGAGCCCCCTTCAAACGGAAAAATTCGCTAGAATTTTTCCGGCTTCATCGTCGGGAAGAAGAGGACGTCCTGGATGGCGTCGTTGCCGGTCATGAACATCGTGAGGCGGTCGATGCCGATGCCGATGCCCGAGGTGGGCGGCATGCCGTATTCGAGCGCACGCACGAAGTCATAGTCGATGTACATCGCCTCGTCGTCGCCCTTGGACTTGAGGGCGGCCTGCTCCTCGAAGCGCTCGAGCTGGTCGATCGGGTCGTTCAGCTCGGAGTAGGCGTTCGCCAGCTCCTTGCCGGCGACGAAGAGCTCGAACCGCTCGGTGAGCGTGTCGTCGTAGCGGCAGCGCTTGGTGAGCGGGGACATCTCCACGGGATAGTCGATGATGAAGGTGGGCTGGATGAGATTCTTCTCGCAGTATTCGCCGAAGATGGCGTCGATGAGCTTCCCGACGCCCATTTCCGGGGTGACCTCGATGTTCAGCTGCTTGCAGGTCGCGCGGAGCTGCGCCTCGTCCATGCCCTTGACATCGACCCCGGCGTATTCCTTGATCGCGTCCAGGATGCGGAGGCGGCGGAAGGGGCCCTTGAAGGAGATCTCGTTCCCGCCGATGGTCTTGGTGAGCGCGCCGGTGGCCTCGGCCACCTGCTCGAGCATCTTCTCGGTGAAATCCATCATCCACTCATAGTCCTTGTACGCGACGTACAGCTCCACGCAGGTGAACTCCGGGTTGTGGGTCTTGTCCATGCCCTCGTTGCGGAAGTTCTTCGCGAACTCGTACACGCCCGGGAAGCCGCCCACGATGAGGCGCTTCAGGTACAACTCGTTGGCGATGCGGAGATACATGTCCACATCCAGCGCATTGTGGTGCGTGATGAACGGGCGCGCGGTCGCGCCGCCCGGGATGGGCTGCAGGATCGGGGTTTCCACCTCCAGGCAGCCGGCCTCGTCGAAGTAACGGCGCATCGTGGAGATGATCTTCGCCCGCTTGATGAAGGTTTCCTTCACCTGCGGATTCACCACGAGGTCCACATACCGCTGGCGGTAGCGGAGTTCCGGATCCTCGAAACTGTCGTGCACCGTGCCGTCGGCGTCGGTTTTCACGATGGGGAGGACGCGGAGGGACTTGGAGAGGACGGTGAGCTCCTTCGCATGGACGGAGAGCTGGCCGGTCTGGGTGATGAAGGCGAAGCCCTTGATGCCGATGATGTCGCCGATGTCCAGGAGTTTCTTGAACACGGTATTATATAAGGTCTTGTCTTCGCCGGGGCAGATCTCGTCCCGCTTGACATAGACCTGGATGCGTCCCGCATGGTCCTGCAGCTCCATGAAGGAGGCGGCGCCCATGATGCGGCGGGACATGATCCGGCCGGCGAGGCACACGTTCTCGAAGTTGCCCTTTTCGGGGTCGAAGCCCGCCTCGATTTCCGCGGTGGTGGTGTCCACCGGATAGAGGGGGGCCGGATATGGATTGATGCCCAGTTCGCGGAGTTTCGCGAGGGATTCCCGGCGTCCGCGTTCCTGCTCGTTGAGGTCGATAGTGATTGCCATAGAAGAAGTTGTCTGTTTTTTACGCTTGCAAAGGTACGAAAAACCTCGTACAATCCCATTTCCTGCCGATTTATTTGGATAAAAGTTGTTAAAAAGTTGGGAAAATTAGATTATTCTGCTTAATTTTGCCATCGTATACTAAAGTGTCCACATGGGACGCTGCGTTTTTCGGCCCCCGACGGGCCGGGAAAAAGGGAAAAAAAGAAGCGGAATGTGGACGGTATACCTTAAATATTTTAATAAGAACAACACAATTCTTATCATATGAAACTTAAAAGCTTAACACTGATTCTCGCATTTGCGCTGGGCGCCCAGGTTGCGTTCGCGCAGCAGAGCAAGTCCGATCCCAGTCTGGAGTTCAATCCTCATTGGTACGGCCAGATCCAGGGTGGCGCCGGTTACACCATCGGCGAAACTGCTTTCAAGGACCTGATCTCCCCTGCCGGAGCCGTCTCCCTCGGGTATCAGTTCAACCCCACCCTCGGCCTGCGCTTCAATGTCGCCGGTTATCAGGGCAAGGGCGCTGTCGTCGCTCCGCTCGAGGTGTACAAATTCAACTACGTCCAGGGCGCGTTCGACCTCACTCTCAACTTGGCGCAGCTGCTTGGTTACAAGCATGACCGCGTGTTCAACCCGTACATCTTCGTCGGCGGCGGTGCCGCTTACGGCTTCAAGAACGGCGCGAACAACGTCACCAAGACCAATCCGAAAGAATACTTCGCCCTCCTCTGGGAGAAGAACATGATCACTCCGGTCGGCCGCCTCGGTATCGGCGCGGACTTCCGCCTGAGCGATGCCGTCGCCCTCACCCTCGAGCTGAACGACAACATCCTCTCCGACAAGTTCAACTCCAAGAAGGTCGGTCATCCGGACTTCCAGTTCAACGCGCTCGCCGGCCTGAAGGTCAACTTCGGCAAGACGACCCGTCCTTGCGCCAAGTACCTCGCCGAGCTCGCCGCTGCGGAGGCTGCCGCCGCCGCTGAGAAGGCCCGCCTCGAGGCTGAGAAAGCTGCGAAGCTCGCCGCCGAGAAGGCTGCCGCCGAGAAGGCCGCCGCCGAGAAGGCCCTCGCTGACAAGCTCGCCGCCGAAAAGGCTGCCGCCGAGAAGCTTGCCGCCGAAATGCGTCAGGTGAACACCTTCTTCACGATCAACTCCTACGTTATCTCCGACGAGGAAGCCGCGAAGCTCGTCCGTTACATCGACTGGCTCAAGGCGAATCCGGACGTGAACATCGCCATCGCCGGCCACGCCGACAAGGGCACCGGTACCAAGCGCATCAACCAGAAGCTCTCCGAGCAGCGTGCCGCCGCCGTCAAGGCGTTCCTCACCGAGCGTGGCATCGCCGAGAGCCGTATCGTTTCCGTCGTCGCCAATGGTGACCGCATCCAGCCGTTCGAGGAGAACGACCTCAACCGCGTGGTCATCAGCACCATTGAGTAATCAATTAACTTTTAATTCCATACCAACTTTATGAAAGTCAAATTCACGAAACTCGCAGCGCTGCTCCTCGCCGGAGTCGCACTGCTGGCTGCTGGATGTACCGACTACGAAGTCGACATCCAGAAGGTTGACAAGAAGGTGGATGAACTGGCCGTGAAGACCGCCGCCGACCTGAATGCCCAGGTCGACGCCCTCAAGGCCATGATCAACACCCTTGAAACCAACTACAAGGCTGCTGATGA
>JAFXUS010000036.1 GCA_017535125.1 Bacteroidales bacterium
GAAACCGGCAGGGCCGCCCCGAGGAGGAGCAGCCCGCTTGCCACTATGGTACGCAGACAATGATTCATTGTCTGCAAATTTAATCAATTATTCGCAGAATAACGAGTGGTCGATGTTCTTGCCCATCAGCTCATAGCCCTGGGCGTTGAGGTGCAGCCAGTCGTTCTCGAAGAGGAAGGCCGGGTTGATGCGCGTGGGATCGTCCGGACCGGCGGTGATCTTGTCGAAATCGATCACCCCGTCGAACTCCCCGCTCTCGCGTATCCAGGCGTTGATGGCCTGGCGGCCCTTCTCGTGCTCGCCGGCACGCTGGTAGAAGCTGCCCACGGCGGAGGTCACCGTGGCGCCGTACACCTTGATGCCGCGCGCATGCGCTTCCCGGATGATATCCCGGTACACCGCCTTGATCTGCTCGGCCGTGGCCACGCCGTCCCGGCTGCCGCCGAGGTCGTTCGTGCCCTCGAAGAGGATGATGTATTTCACGCCGCAGGGGCCGAACAGGTCGCGCTCGTAGCGGCTCTGCGCGGTGGGGCCGTTGCCGCCCCGCAGGATGCAGTTGCCGCCCAGGCCGAAGTTCAGCACGGAAAGGTTACGCGTCTTGCGGTCGCCCAGCAGCGAACGGGACAGCTGGTCGGTCCAGCGGTCCTGTCCGTTCGTCGTAGTACCGCGGCCGTCCGTGATGGAATCGCCCAGGACGGCGATGGCGGCGCTGCGGCGGCGGGGTTTGACATCGATGGCGCTGATGGTGTACCAGTGATCGGTCTTCGCCACGGGAGCGGAGAAATCCGTCGTGTTGCCCGCGGCGATGTAGGAGGTCGTGCGGGAGCCGGGATGGCTCGTCAGCCGCGTTGCGGAAATCTTGCCGTAGTGGATGGTGACGGCCAGGTTCTCCCGTTCGGCGAGCTTGAAGCGGATCGGGTCGGAAACGACTTCCTCGCCGGGCGCCATGGTGAAGCCGCGCTTGCCGCCGAAGGTCAGCTCGACGCTCGACCCGGGCACGATTTCCGGGCTTGCGCCCATGGTCGCGGCGCGGGCGATCTCCACGCCGAGGATTTCGGTCTCATCCTCGTTGAAGAGGTTCGAAAGATGCAGGCGGAGCTGCTTGCCGCCGATCGACACCTGGAGGATCTGGCGGAAGGAATTGCCGGCCAGACCGGGTGCAGGCGGATTATTGTGTGGTTCTGCGATCTGCAGGGCCGTGGCCCAGGTGGTGACCCAGTCGCGGGTCTGCGCGGAGGCGCTGAGGGACAACGTCAGCGCCAGCAATAATAGTATCTTTTTCATATCAAGGTGGTTAGAGATTCCGGGTCAAGCCCGGAATGACTACGTTGGTTGCCCGGAATGACTACATTGGTTGCCCGGAAGGACTATTGCCTGGCCGGCGCTGCGGGAGGCATCGGACGGCGGAAACGGGGGGCGACGATGACCGGGCGGTTGTTCGCGTCGTGGATGGGCATGCCGAGGCGGTCGGACTGGACCTGGCGGTAAATCAGCGAGTCGATGGGCGTGTCGAGCGGCCGGACGTCGGACGGGAGCGGCAGACCGTTGATCTGCTGGAAGTAGCCCACGTTGGCGTCACGCCACCATTCGGCATCGTGCTGCTGGATCTCCAGCTTTTTGTTCGCCTCTTCCCAGAGGGCCGGGGCCACGTAGGGCTTCAGGCCCGCCCAGGTCCGGCGGAACTTCTCCACCTGGCAGATGCCGGCGTCATAATGCAGGCAGATCTCGTCCCAGACCGAACGGCCGGAAGAGAGCCGGTAGTCCCACGGCAGATGGTGGAACCACAGGATGAGGTTCTCCGGGCAGGTGGCGAGGTCGTTGAAGGTCGAGGCCAGGGGTTCGTTGTACTGGTCCACGTTGTCCGACCCTTCGCGCGTGCGGTCGAAACCGATTCCGGCGCTGTCCGCCTGATGGTAGTAGGCCGGCGTCCAATCGGGACGGCCGAGGCGGTCCCACGGCGCCGGGCCGTAGTGCGTGCCCCCGAAGAGGTGGTGCAGGCCGACGGGCATCTCGTAGTTGACCACGGCCTCGCGGGACTTCATGAGGATGTCGAGCACCGGCTCGACGAATTTGGCCGTGAAGGCCTTGTCCGTCATGCCTTCCGGCTTGAGGAAGGTCTGGCGTATCCATTCGTCGGCGATCTGCTCCGCGCAAAGCTCGGGGTTCCAAGCCAGGCGGCCGAAGGCGTACCAGTTGGCCTGCGCGAAGACGTAGCCGCAGAAGTTCGGGTCCTGGCCCGTGTTGGCCACACCCGCGATGGCGTTGATGGTCTTCGATACGGGCGTGCCGGGGCCGTCGCGGTAGGTGTCCGATTTCAGGCACTCCTCCCACATGGTGCCCAGGTAGGCCAGGTGGTTGGAGAAGCCCAGGTATTCCTGCGTGACCTGGAATTCCATCATCATCTTCGTGTCCTTCAGCTTGCCGAAGAGCGGGCTGAAGGGCTCGCGCGGCTGGAAGTCCACGGGGCCGTTCTTGATCTGCACGATCACGTTGTCGGCGAACTTGCCGTCCAGCGGCAGGAACTCCTCGACGGCCTGGTTGGCCCGGTCGGGGCTGGTGGGGCTGTAAACGAAGGCGCGCCACATCACGATGCCGCCGTACGGCGCGACCGCCTCACCCAGCATGTTGGCGCCATCGGCGTGCGTGCGGCCGTAGTCCTGCGGGCCCGCCTGGCCCTCGGAATTCGCCTTCACGAGGAAGCCGCCGAAGTCGGGAATGGCCGCATAGATCTCGGCCGCCTTGTCCTGCCACCATTTGCGGACCTTCGGGTCCAGCGGATCGCCGCTCTTCAGCCCGCTCAGCGCGATGGGGCTGGTCCATTTGATGGAGAGGTAGGTCTTGATGCCGTATTCGCGCAGGATGTCCGCGATCTTCGCCACGCGGGCGATGTGCTCCGCGTCGAGGATCAGCGGGTTGGAGTTGACGTTGTTGAGGACCGCACCGTTCAGGCCCACCGAGGCGCAAAGTTCGCCGTAGTGGCGGATGCGCGCCTCGGGGATGGTCGGAGAGGTCCATTCCCACATGGATTCGCCGGCGTAGCCGCGCTCCACGGTGTCGTCCAGGTTGTCCCAGTGGTTCAGCAGGCGCAGGTCGTAGAAGGGCTGCTCCTGCAGGTCCATGCCGGGGCCGGCCTGGCCGAGCACTTCCGCGCGCTGGAGGGCGTAGACGCCGTAGCGCAGGCCGGCCTCGGAGCCGGCGGCAACGTGACGCTGCCCGTCCGCGTCATAAATATGGAACGCTTCGGCCGGCAGGGCGGGATCGATGTCGGCCTGGACGGAAGCGAGGACTTCGGAATAAGGCCGGGAAGCGGCCAGCCACAGGTCGGTGCCGTCCTGCGCCACGGGGGCGGGGCGGTCACAGGCGGCGAAAAGCGCCGCACCGGCCAAAACTGTCAGGAAAAGATGTTTTCGCATAGAGATTCGGGTTTTGTACTTTGTACAAAGATAGTGATTTCCCGGCTCCTTACGCGTTGTCGTGTACCAAATCTTTTCGATTTCCGCCCATCGGCGGCTACTCCGCTTGCGTGAACGGCTCGCTCGCCATCTTGAACAACCGGGCGGCATCCCGGACGGTCATGCCCGTCGAGGCGTTCCCCAAATCGGGGACATTGAAAGACTTCAGATTATATGTGTAGAAACGGGATGATTTCTGCGGGAGCACGAAGGGTTTGGTCGTGCGGCCGTC
>JAFXUS010000006.1 GCA_017535125.1 Bacteroidales bacterium
ATGGTCGGCAAGTAT
The DNA here is from genome assembly GCA_017535125.1 of Bacteroidales bacterium. The sequence goes on from JAFXUS010000006.1 coordinate 16, forward strand.
AAAGTCATCACCCTCTGTGGCAGTACGCGCTTCAAGGAGCAGTTCCTGGAGGCGCAGAAGCGGCTGACGCTGGAGGGGAACATCGTCATCAGTGTCGGGCTGTTCGGGCATTCCGGGGACGAAGAGGTCTGGACGGAGGGGACGAAGGAGATGCTGGACGACATGCACAAGCGGAAGATCGACATGGCGGATGCCATCTACGTAATCAACGTGGGCGGCTATATCGGCTCCAGCACGCGCTCGGAGATCGAGTATGCGCGGAGCACGGGGAAAGCGGTTCTTTTCCTGGAGGACGACGGAAACTCACAGGAAGAAAATCAATTGCTGAAGCGTGTCCGCGAGATGGAGACTCACTATGAGATCCTCAAAGAGTACATGGATTCCGGCCAGTGGAAAGCCGATTTCGAGGCCGATGAGGCGGGGGAGATTCCTGCTGGAGTGAAGCGGGGGGTACTCTCCGAGGATGGCCTGTATGACTTGCTGCAGAGCGCGATACAAAAATAGGATACAGCGGCTTCAATACACCGATACGAACTACGACGAGGTGAAGCAACTGTGCGGCGACAAGGTGCTGGCGCCGTTCTTTTGCATAGGCTTCTCGATGCTGTCGGTGGATCAAGAGATCCCGAGAATGATGGCGGGGCTATTATTCAATCACAAATCATTATATTTGTAATGAAATGTTCTTTATCATCTACATAGCAGTGATTGCCTTCGCGCTCTACCTGATCTTTCACGATCGTGGAGAGGGGGAAGGGAAGTCGCGCAGGCAGGCCGCCCGGATCGATTATCGTCCGGAGCAGCCGGGGCCGGTGCCGCAGACGCCGGTCAGCCCGACGCCGAAGCCGCTGGAGCCGGCTCCTCCCATCAGACCGGTCGCGGCGCGCCCGACGGTGTCGCCCCGGAATGTCGCTGAGCGGGCGCTGTCCTGGTCGTATCTGGATTCGATTGAGTTCGACGAGCGTCTGATTGCCCAGACGATGCGGGCGGATATTGCCGGGATGCGGCATTATTGCTCTTTCGCGGACGTCGGGCCGGTGAACGGCTATGTGCAGCCGGAGCCGGGCAATCCCCACGATCCGCGGGCGCAGGTGGTGATCCGGGCCGACGGGAAGAAGCTGGGCTATATTCCGCGCTATGCGCTGGATGAATATGAGAACTTCAGCGGTGGCTTCCTCGTCTGCCCCTTCTCCGGGCGGGTCACGGTGGACAACAAAGGCTACATGCGGGCGGACATCCTGGTCGTCCGCCCGACGGACCGTAACTCCGTCAAAGAGAGATTGGCCGATTTCATCAACCAGGACAACAAATAGCGTATGTTTGACGTCATCAAAATATCCGATACCACGGAAAACGGCCTGCGGAAGGCCTCTTTCCTTACCTGCGGTGCGGTCTGCTCACAGCAGATCGACATCGAACTAGAGGGCGACATAGTCCGCAAGGTGCAATACGTCGGCGGCTGCCACGGCAATACGCAGGGCGTCGCGGCGCTTTGCGCGGGAATGAACAAGGACGCGGTCGTCGCCCGCCTGGACGGGATTGACTGCAAAGGCCGCGGCACCAGTTGTCCGGACCAACTGGCCCGTGCATTGAAATCGTTACTATGAAACTGCTTGGAAACATCCTTTGGCTGGCGCTTGGTGGATTCATCATTGCGCTGATCTACTATATGGTGGGACTGGTGATGTGTGTCACGATCATCGGCATTCCGTTCGGCGTGCAGCTGTTCAAACTGGGCACATACGCGCTTTGGCCGTTCGGCCATGAACTGGTCTATCGGCCTACGGAGCCGGGCTGTCTGTCCACCGTGATGAACCTTCTCTGGATCCTGCTGGGCTGGTGGGAGATTGCCATCGTTCACCTGGCATTCGGCCTGTTATGCTGTGTCACCATCATCGGCATCCCCTGGGGTATGCAGCACTTCAAGATGGCGCTCAACGCCATCGTCCCTTTCGGCAAAGAAATCCGTTGACGAGCAAGATATAAATTAAAGTCGGAGACAAGCTCTCAGATATTGGAATGACCTAGGCGGGGGTATGCATCGACGGCGTCACGGAAGGTGAGGCCGGCGTTCTCCCGCAGCCAACTCTGGAATTCGACTTTAAAACGGAAATTCTGGCCCAGGTACTGCTGAAAGAAAGCCCGCAGATCCTGGGAGCATACAATGTTGGGTTGTATGGCATCGTCCAGTGACGTGGGAACCTGCCGGTTTACCGCGCTCCGCTTGGCTTTGGACTTGGAGGATGACAGTTCCGGGAGGGTGGCGCGGATGATGTCCTCCAGGTAGTCCCGGTCGTCCACGTCCGCAATGTAGAAATGGTCCCGGGCGCTGGGATAGGGCGGACGCAGCACGACCTCGTTCAGCACGGCTTCGCCGGCATCCGTCTGTTTGATAAACAAATTGTTGTCGCAAATCAGGCCGAACAGGACGCCGTTGCAGTAGATGCAATAGTCTCCCATCATCTTCTTCACGGCAATCTCTCCGGCACCGGAGCACTGGTCCACGATGTACTGGACAAAATCTGTGTTACAAGCCATATCCTAACAAATGAGCAATGAGCACGCCGAGGTAATTGCCGACGGCGTAGCCGATAATTCCGATGGTGATGCCGCTGATGATGATCCGGCGGTTCTTCATCGACTCGGCGATCATGGGAACGAAGAGCGGCGAGTTGATCATCGCGACGCTGGTGATGACGGCCGTGTCGGCATCCACCTTGAAGAACCGACCGAGCAGCACCTGGAGCATCAGGGAGCCGAAAATGACGAAGGCGACATAGGCGAGCAGCCAGATGCCGCTGCTGAAATCGATGCTCCGCACGTCCACCATCGATGCCACCACGAGGCTGAAGACGAGCACCAGGTACATGCCGGCGTCGTAGCTCTTCTCCCAGCTCCGTACGGCCGGTAGGAAAGACGCGGCGATGGAAAGGGTGGTGAGGGTGAGAATCAGTACGATCATGTTGATGCCGCCAGTGAGCAGCATCGACAGCCCCAATCCGGCACCCGTGATCAGGACGGCGAGGCCGATGGCCTTGAGCGTGCCGGCGCGGTGCTCGCGCGAGAATACGCCGCGGTACATCTCCGTTTCCCCGCGGGCCATGCTGCTCTGCGGCGCGGCCTCATTTCCGGTCGGCCGGAAAGACGCAAACGGGAGGACCTTGCGGGCAAGGCGGATGCCCGCCGCCATCAGGAAGGTCAGGTACAGAAAGCTGACGATCAAATCGAAGGAATTGAGCAGCAGGTAAGTGCCCTCGTCGGCGCCGAGCATCATCTTGACGGCGGCCAGGTTGGGGGTGCCGCCCGTATAGACGCCGACGATCATGCCCGCGACGGCGGGCGCTTCGCTGCCGATCTGCTTCGCGAAAAGGAAATAGCCGAGCGCCGTGACGCCGACGACTGCGACCAGTCCGATGAGCAGCGACTTGAGTGCTTTCCCGGCCGGCCAGTCCCGGAAATTGCAGGCAAAAAGGATCAATGGCATGGCCAGGGGAATGGTCACGCTGGACAGGGCGTCCTGGAGCGGGAACAGCTTGTCCGGGGCCGCGTCAAAAGGATAAATCAGCAGATTGCCGGCGATGATGCCGAGCAGGTACATCATCAGGATGGCGCCGATCCGGGCGACGGCGCGGCTCCTGCGGCAGAGCAGAATCACGCCGTAGGGCGCCAGCAGGTAAAACAGGGTCCAGAGGATGAGCAGCATGGCTTAAGAAATCTTGCTGTAGTCCTTGATTTCGTATTTGTCCTTGCGGAGTTCGCGCAGCAGGGGGGCGTTCTGGGGCGCCGAGAGGGTCGGGTCCGCGTCGAGGATCTTGTTGGCATAGGCGCGGGCCTCGGAGAGGAGGGCGCCGTCCTTGGCCAGGGAGGCGATGTTGAGGCTGATGGGCAGGCCGCTCTGCTGCGTGCCTTCCAGGTCGCCGGGGCCGCGCATCTTCATGTCCTGCTCGGCAATCTCGAATCCGTCCTCGGTCTGGCACATCAGGTCCAGGCGCTGCTGAGCCTCCTTGGACGTCTTGACGTCCTTGACGAGAATGCAGTAGGACTTCTCCGCGCCGCGCCCCACCCGGCCGCGCAGCTGGTGCAGCTGGCTCAGGCCGAAGCGCTGGGCGCTCTCGATGACCATCACGGAGGCGTTGGGCACGTCCACGCCGACCTCGATCACGGTCGTCGAAACCAGGATGTTGGCCCGGCCTGCCACGAAGGCGGCCATGTTGAAATTCTTCTCCTCGTTGCTCTGCTGCCCATGGACGATGGCGACCTTGTAGTCCGGCAGCGGGAAGGCCTTGACGATCTCCTCATATCCCTGCTCCAGGTTCTGCAGGTCCATCTTTTCGCTCTCGAAGATCAGCGGGAAGACGACGAAGACCTGCCGCCCGCGGGCGATCTCGTCCCGCATGAATTTGTACATCGCCGAACGCCGGTTCTGCCCGATGCACATGGTCTGGACGGGCTTGCGGCCCGGCGGCATCTCGTCGATGACGGAGACGTCCAGGTCGCCGTAGAGTGTCATCGCGAGCGTGCGCGGAATCGGCGTCGCCGTCATCACGAGGACATGCGGCGCCACGCCGGGTCCCTTGCTCCATAATTTGGATCTTTGCTCCACACCGAAGCGATGCTGCTCGTCAATGACGGCGAGGCCCAGGTTGCGGAAGACGACGTTGTCCTCCAGCAGGGCGTGCGTGCCGACGAGAATGCCGAGGCTGCCGTCTTCCAGGGCGGCGTGGATGGCGCGCCGCTCCTTCTGCGGCGTGCTGCCGGTCAGCAGCGCGCACCGTACGGCGGTGGGCTTGAGGTATTTCTGGATATTGGCGTAATGCTGCTGCGCGAGCACCTCGGTCGGCGCCATAATGCAGGTCTGGAAGCCGTTGCCGATGGCCATCAGGCAGCTGAGCACGGCGACCATGGTCTTGCCGGAGCCGACATCGCCCTGCAGCAGGCGGTTCATCTGGTGGCCGCTCACGAGGTCGGCGCGGATCTCCTTGATCACGCGCTGCTGGGCGCCCGTGAGGGTGTAGGGGAGCGCGTTGTAGCAAGCGTGGAAGTCAGGACCGACCTTCGGCATCAGCAGGCCGCGTTCGCCGCGCGAGCGGACGAATTTCTGCTTCAGCAGCGACAGCTGCAGGAAGAAGAGTTCCTCGAACTTGAGGCGGTAGGAAGCCTTCTGGAGGGCGTAGGAGTCCTTCGGGAAATGGATATTCTTGATCGCGTACTGCAGCGACACGAGGCCGCGGTCGCGCAGCACGTATTCGGGCAGCGTCTCCTGGATTTCCGGCAGGCAGAGCGCGAGGGCAGCCTGCTGCAGCTTGCACATCACCTTGCCGGTGATGCCGCCCGTCTTGAGCTTTTCCGTGCTCGGATAAACGCCCGTCAGCGCGCCCTGCGCCATGGCGCCGTCCTGCGGCACGTCCACCTCGGGGTGGACGATGTTGAGGCGGCCGCCGAACTCCTGCGGCTTGCCGAAGAACAGGAAGGTGCTTCCCGGCACGAGCCGCTGGTAGTTCCACTTGACGCCCTTGAAGAAGACCATCTCCATGCGGCCGGAAGCGTCTTCGACAATGACGGAGAGGCGCTTGACGGCGCCCCAGTGGATGGGGTTCGTGTCCTGGGAGACGACCGCGCCGCCCGGCCCCAGCAGGGCCCGGGAAATGACGGTGGCCTGCAGCTGGACGTAGGCGAGGTCGGGAGCCACCTGGGCGATGGGCACGACGCCGCTGCGGTCGATGTAGCGGAACGGATACAGGTGGATCAGGTCGGAGAGGGTCTCGATGCCCAGCTCACGCTGCAGCAGGACGGCCCGTTTCGGGCCCACCCCGCTGAGATACTGAATACTGGTATCCAATTCTCTTGACATACATACAAATATACAAAAATATAGGAAGACAAAAGGTACTTGAAGCCGAAAACGGAACTGTCCCCGGAAAGCTTTTCCCGACAGGGTTCTTTTCAGCTTTCCGGGGACAGTTGCCGTTTCGGCCGATTGGATCAGCGTCCGCCGCCGCCGTGGCCGCCGCCGCTGAAGCCGCCGCCACCGCCGAAGGAGCTGTGCCCGCCGTAACCGCCCCGGCTGCCGCTGCTGCTCGAATACGTGGAAGATACGTAGGAACGGTTGGCGCTGGTGATGGCGCGGGACAGGTTGTTCAGGGAATAGAGGGCCCCGTTGAAGGTGGTGTAGTCGTAGCCGACAGTGCGCTCGAAGAGCACCGGATCGATGTCCTTGAGCTGCCTGGCCACCTTGTCGGCGATGCCGAACAGTGCACCGTACACGAGGTAATCCTGCCACAGGTGGACCTCGGCGGTCTCGCGCACGCCGGTGAGGGTGAAGTCCTCGAGGAACTTGCGGAAGCCGATTAGGTGCTGTGCCTCCAGCTGCCCTTCGGCAGTGAACTTGGTGTCGGCCGCGCGCATCCAGCCCTTGCTGCGGAAGATGCTCTTGCCCGTCGTGGCCATCTTCTCGGTCCAGTTGTAGAGGCGCTTCTTGTTCCGCGAAGACCAGGAGGAGAACTCCTTGTCCTGGAGGATGCGGTCATCGCCGGAGGCTTCGAGCATCATGCTCCAGAGGTCGCTGGCGATGGAATCGATGGGCCCGTCGCCCGTCTTTCCCTTGGCGAAGGTGATCTCGATGTTGCCGGAGGCGTCCTTCTGCACGTCGAGGTAGCCTTTGTAGATCATCTTGAGGATTTCCGCGGACGCGAGGGCGTTCTGCTTGCGATCCTCTCCGAGGCGGGAAAGGGCATAGTCCGCGGCGATCAGGTCGCCGTCCATCGGAATCTCGCGGTACCAGTTGATCTCGCTCTCGGCGACGCCGAGGAGCTTTTTCTTCTCCCGCTTGGAGACCTTTCCGGTCGCTTTCCGGAAGCCCTTCCGGATGCCGAGCCAGCTCAGGATCATCATAATCAGGCCGCCGATGGCGCCTGCCGTGTCGTCCTCGTCGTCATATCCGTCCCCGTCGGAACCGAAGTCCGCACCCGCCATGGCGCGGTCCAGCACCTCCTGGAAATCGCGCTCCTGCACGCTCGGAGAGTCGAAAAGACCCTTGTTGAAGCGCAGGAGGGTAATCACGGAGCTGTGGTAGCCGAAAGGCTCCGAGGACTCGAAGACCACGGTGCCTTCGTCGGTGAACGCGACCGTGCCGTTGAAGCCGAAGCCCCAGACGCGGGTGTTGGTGGTATCGAGCACGGCATGGACGGAAGCCGGGTCCGTCTGGATGGTCACGCGGACATGCTTCGGGGGAGCGGCCAGTTCGTCGTTGACCAGCTGCATATGGAACATGTCGTAGTCGTTCAGCGTCTTGACCACGTTCTTCATGCCGTAGAGGACATGGAAGACGTGATGTCCATATTCGCCGATGCCCCAGCAGAGCTCGACGCCGTTGTGCTTGTGCACGATGCCGCTCTTGCCGGTTTTCTGCCGGCGGCTGAGGTCCACGTCCCATTCACCGACGTCCGTAAAGGGCTGGGCGTCGTTGTAGTTCTCGTCCAGGACCTTCAGGTTGAAGACCTCGATGTCGCCGAGGTTCTCCCGGGGGAGATACCATTCCGTGATGCTGTTGCCGGTGTCGAGGTCCCAGGTCTCGTGGATCCCGGCCACTCCGTGGGAATAGAGGGTGACCGTGATGTCGAGGTCATGGACCTTCTGTTCATCGGCAAAAGCGGCAAAGGTCGAGACCAATGCCGCTATCAGGGTGATCCAACGTTTCATTCCTAGATCTTGAGGGAAGGCATCTGGGTCTTCTGCTCCTCGGTCTTGAGGTACTCGCGGACCTTGAAGCCGAACAGGCTCGCCACGATGGAGTCAGGGATCTGACGGATGAGCTTGTTGTATTTGGTGGCCGTGTCGTTGTACACCATCTTGCTGGTACGGACCATGTTGGTGTATTTGTCAACGGCGTCCATCGCCTTGGCGTAGTTCTCGTTCGCCTTGAGTTCAGGATACTTCTCCACCACGACGCTCAGTCCGGCCGCCACCTGGCCCATGAGGGCTTCCTGGGCGTCGGCTTCGGCGGCGGTGCTGCTGCCGTCGATCGGGCGGCGCTGGGCGATCACGTCGCGCAGCGTGTTGTATTCATGCTCGTTGTAGGACTTGACGAGTTCGACCATGCCGGTGAGGGCGTCCCAGCGGCTCTCCTGCTGCACGCCGATGGTGCTCATGGCATTCTGGCAGAGCTCATCCTGGGCGACCAGTTTGCGCTGTACGGAAATCACCCACACGACGAGGAGGGCGATGATGACGATGGCGATAATAATTCCCATTGCTGTGAGTTTTTTGAGTTTTAGAGTTAAAAGTGCATAAAGGTAGTAATAAAAAATAAAAAACCGCCCTTTTCAGAGCGGCTTTTTTGTTTATCCTGACGGTCGGAGCGAAGCGACTCAGGGAGTCTGAGGGGAACGCCCCTCAGTGATAGGGGACTCTATCCCAGCTGGAGCGCGCGAGCGCTACAGCTGCGGACCGGCGGCGACGAGCTTCTTGCCCGCCTCGTTGCTCTCGTACTTGTGGAAGTTCTTGATGAAGCGGCCGGCGAGATCCTTGGCCTTGTCGTCCCAGACCTTCGCGTCGGCGTAGGTGTCGCGCGGGTCGAGGATGCCGGTATCGACACCCTTGAGCTCGGTGGGAACCTCGAAGTTGAAGTAAGGGATCTGCTTGGTCGGGGCCTTGTCGATGCTGCCGTCGAGGATGGCGTCGATGATTCCGCGCGTGTCCTTGATGGAGATGCGCTTGCCGGTGCCGTTCCAGCCGGTGTTCACGAGGTAGGCCTTGGCGCCGCTCTTCTCCATGCGCTTCACGAGCTCCTCGGCGTACTTGGTCGGGTGCAGCTCCAGGAAGGCCTGGCCGAAGCAGGCGGAGAAGGTCGGGGTGGGCTCGGTGATGCCGCGCTCAGTGCCCGCGAGCTTGGCGGTGAAGCCGCTCAGGAAGTAGTACTTGGTCTGCTCGGGGGTCAGGATGGAGACCGGAGGCAGTACGCCGAAAGCGTCGGCGGACAGGAAGATGACCTGCTTGGCAGCGGGGCCCTCGGACACCGGGCGGACGATCTTCTCGATGTGGTAGATCGGG
>JAFXUS010000037.1 GCA_017535125.1 Bacteroidales bacterium
GGTCGGGGTTATTTTTTATAACGTCTGTCCTCCGATAAACTCCCTCATAATGGAAGTGGGAGGGATGGCGGCGATTTCCACCGGTTTGAGGGCCGTGACCTTCGTCAGGAAGGACAGCAGGCTCTGCGCTTTCTCGTAAGCCGGCGAAGACTCGCTGATGCCGCAGAGGAGCGGCTCCGCATAGTATTTCAGCAGGGGGACGTCATACAGCGTCGAGGAGTTGAAGACGACGTTGGCGTTCTCCTCGAAGGGGAAGATGTTGCGCTTCTCGCCGCGGCGCACGGACGGCCAGCGGAGGATGTTGTCCTCCGGAGAAATGCCGCGGGTGCGGTTGTCGCGCACGATGCGGCGGAGCAGGCGCTTGTCCGTGGTGGAGCCGTGGTCCTTCTCGCCGCCCGGCAGCGCGGACAGGGCGGAGATGTAGATGTTGAAGATGCGGTCGCGCGGCACGTCGGGCGTCAGGTCCGGGTTGAGGGCGTGGATGCCCTCCATGAAGAGGATGTCGCCCTCCTCCATCTTGAGGAAGTTGCCGTTGAAGACGCGGTGTCCCTCCTTGAAATCGAACTTCGGGATCTCGACCTCCTTGCCCGCCAGCAGGTCGTTCAGCTGCTGGTTGAGGAAGGCGACGTCCATGGCGGCGAGCGCCTCGTAGTCGCGCTGGCCCTTCTCGTCGATCGGGGTGTCCTCGCGGTTCACGAAGTAGTTGTCGAGCTCGATGACCTTGGGCTTGAGCCCCAGCACGCGGGCCTGCTGCGCGATGCGCAGCGAGGAACTGGTCTTGCCGCTGGAGGAAGGGCCGGACATCATCACGATGCGGCAACTGTGCCGTTTCCAGAAGATCTGGTCGGCCGCCTGCGCGTACTGGCGCTCCTGGCGCGCCTCGCAGAGGTTGATCAGCTCGATGGCCTTGCCGGCCTCCAGGGTTTCATTGACTTTGTCGAGGGTGTCGATGCCGATGGCCTGGCACCACTCCTGATACTCCGCACGTGCGGCTTCAATCTTAGTCATAACAATTCTTTCAAAAAAGGCCCGGTGACCGACGCCGGGTCGGCGGCGATCTGTTCGGGCGTTCCGGTTGCAACGATTCGGCCACCGGCGGCACCGCCGTCGGGGCCCATGTCTATGAGGTAATCGACGGACTTGAGCACGTCGAGATTATGTTCGATCACGATGACCGTATTTCCCTGGTCCACCAGGCGCTGCAGCACGCCCATCAGGACCTTGATATCCTCGAAATGCAGGCCCGTGGTGGGTTCGTCCAGCATATAGAGGGTGTTGCCGGTGGCCTTGCGGGCCAGTTCGGCGGCGAGCTTCATCCGCTGGCTCTCGCCGCCGGACAGGGTCACGGCGGACTGGCCGAGATGGACGTAGCCCAGGCCGACGTCCACGAGCGCCTTGAGTTTCGGGGCGATCTTGGGGTTGGCCTTGAAGAATTCGTACGCCTCGGAGATGGGCATCTCCAGCACGTCGTTGATGTTCTTGCCCTTGTACTTGACGGCCAGCGTATCTTCCTTGTAGCGCCGGCCGCCGCAGGCTTCGCAGCACACGTTCACGGACGGCAGGAAGTTCATCTCGATCACCTTGATGCCGGCGCCCTTGCACTCCTCGCAGCGCCCGCCGGGGACGTTGAACGAGAAGCGGCCGGCCTTGAAGCCGCGTACCTTGGCGTCGGGCGTGTCCTCGAAGAGGGCCCGGATGTCGTTGAAGACACCGGTGAAGGTGGCCGGGTTGGAACGCGGCGTGCGCCCGATGGGGCTCTGGTCGATCTCGATGACCTTGTCGATATTGTCCACCCCCTCGATGGAATCGTACGGGAGCGGTTTCTCCTTGAAATGGTAGAACTTGCCCTTAAGGATGGGCATGAGCGTCTCGTTGATGAGCGAGGACTTGCCGGAGCCGCTCACGCCACTGATGCCGATCATCAGGCCGAGCGGGAACTCCACGGTGAGGTTCTTGAGGTTATTGCCGCGGGCGCCGCGCAGGGTCAGGCTGAGCCCGTTGCCGTGGCGCCGTCCTGTCGGGACGGTGATGGGATTCGAGACGGGACGCGCGGGACCGCTGTAGCAGATGCGGCCGCCGCGCTCGCCGGCACCGGGCCCCACGTCCACGATCCAGTCGGCCGCGCGCATGGTTTCTTCGTCGTGCTCCACGACGATGACCGTATTGCCCTCGTCGCGCAGCTTCTTCAGCGAGGCGAGCAGCTTGCGGTTGTCCCGCTGGTGCAGGCCGATGCTCGGCTCGTCGAGGATGTAGATCACGTTGACCAGCTTCGAGCCGATCTGCGTGGCCAGGCGGATGCGCTGCCCCTCGCCGCCGGAGAGCGAAGCCGTCGGGCGGTCGAGGCTGAGATAATCCAGGCCGACGTCCAGCAGGAACTGGACGCGGTCGGTGAGCTCCTTGAGGATGTCTCGCGCGATGGTGTTCTCGCGCTTGCCGATCTTGCCGGGCAACGAACGCAGCCAGGCGGCGAGATCGCCGATTTCCATGGCGCTGACCTCCGCGATGTCCTTGCCGTCGATGCGGAAGCAACGGACGTGCTGCCCCAGGCGCGTGCCGTGGCAGACCGGGCAGACGACCTTGTCTTCGACGTCGCCCGTGATCCCTTCCCAGTTGACCATCTCCGTCTGCGGACCGTCGCCGACGCGGTAGAATTCGTCGGAGCCGTACACCAGCAGCGTCACGGCCTCGTCGGGCAGGGCGGCGATGGGCTCGTAGAGCGAGAAATTATGTTTGCGCGCCATGGCGCGGATGACTTCGAACTTGCGCCCGTCGCGGATACGGCCCAGCGGAGCGATGCCGCCGTCGGCGATGGACTTCCCGGGATCCGGGACGATGGTGTCCATGCTCACGTCCGGCACGGTACCGAGGCCCTTGCAGTGCGGGCAGTACCCCTCCGGGGAATTGAAGGAGAACGTGTGCGGCGCCGGCTCCTGCAGGGAGATGCCGTTCTCGGGATCGACGAGATGCTTCGAATAATGATGCAGGGCGCCCGTCTCGTTGTCGAGCACCGCGAGCGAGCCCTTGCCCAGGCCGAGCGCCGAAGCGACCGAGGCGCGCACGCGCGTCTCGTCGCCCTCGCCGGGCTTGAGCTTGTCCACGACGAGCTCGATGAAATGCGCTTTGTAGCGGTCCACCGCCTCGACGTCGTTCAGCTCGCAGATCTCGCCGTCGATGCGCACCTGCAGGAAGCCCTTCTTGCGGAGCGAGTCGAAGAGCTCGCGGTAGTGGCCCTTGCGGCCGCGCACCAGCGGCGCGAGCAGCAGGCATTTGCGGCCCTTGAACTCCTGCAGGATCAGGTCCACGATCTGCGCGTCGGTGTAGCGTACCATCTCCTTGCCCGTCACGGGCGAATAGGCCGTGGAGGCGCGGGCGAACAGGAGGCGCAGGAAGTCGGAAATCTCCGTGATGGTGCCGACGGTGGAACGGGGGTTGCTGCCCGTGGTCTTCTGCTCGATGGCGATGATGGGGCTCAAGCCGTTCACGCTCTCGACTTCGGGCTTCTCCAGGATCCCCATGAAATGCTTGGCGTAGGGAGAGAGCGTGTTCATGTAGCGGCGCTGCCCCTCGGCATACAGCGTGTCGAAGGCCAGCGAGGATTTCCCGCTGCCGCTGATACCCGTGATCACGATGAACTTGCGGCGCGGCAGGTCCACGTCGACGTTCTGCAGATTATGGGCACGGGCGCCTCGGATTTCGATCTTGCTCTCTTTATCCATAAGAAGTAGCCAAAGTTACGAATTTTATGGTTAACTTTGGCAAAATCTCGATTGTACTATGTGGCTTTGGCTGTCCGTCGCATCCGCGTTGCTCCTTGGCGTCTATGACGTCGCCAAGAAGCAGGCGCTCAAGTACAACAGCGTTTACTGGATCCTGCTCTGCGCCACGGCACTGACCACGCTCTTCCTGTCGCCGTTCCTTTCCGCGCGTCCCATCACGGACCATTATCCGCTGATGTTCAAGGCCGTGCTGGTCTCGATTTCGTGGATTTCCGGCCTCAAGGCGATGGAGTGCCTGCCGCTGACGACGGTCAGCACGATCAAGGCCTCCCGGCCGATGTTCGTGGTCATCTTCTCCATCATCCTGTTCGGTGAACGGCTCAACCTCCAGCAGTGGCTGGGCGTGGCCGTCGTGATGGCCGCCCTGTTCCTGAGTTCCCGGTCTTCCCACCACGACACCGACAAGATGACCTCTGCGAAAGGCATCCTGTTCATGGCCTTCTCCGTCTTCTCGGGCGCAGCCAGCGCGCTATGGGACAAGATGATCCTGCAGCGGCTGGAGCCGCTTTTCGTCCAGAGCTGGACCAACCTGTACATCACCGTCATTTTGGCCATCGTGCTGCTCCTCCAATACCTGGTGAGGCGGGATCATTTCAAGCCGCTGTCCTGGGACTGGCGGATCCTGCTGATCGCGGTGTTCATCACCGTGTCGGACGCCCTGTATTTCTTCGCTGTCAAACAGCCGGACGCGCTGCTTTCCATCATCTCCATGATTCGCCGCACCTCCGTGGTCATCACCTTCCTGGGCGGTGTCCTGGTCCTGAAGGAAGGCCATGTACGCGACAAGGCGCTGGTCCTCGTCATGATGCTGGTCGGCGTGGCACTGTTGTTGTCCGGTTCGGCTTAATTGCTTTTTGTTTATGAAACGTCTTCTCATTTTCATACTGCTCGGCGTCACTGTGTGCGCCGGCGCCCAGTCCCCCCGTTTCAAGCTCGGCAAGTGGACCGAGATCCAGACCGCCATCCTGCAGGAGCTGAACCGTTCCTACGTGGACTCGCTGCCCGTCGACCGCATCGAGCGGCGCGGCATCGACGCGATGCTCGCCGACCTGGATCCGTACACGGTCTATATCCCCGAGGAGGAGAATGAGAACCTCCAGATGATGATCCACCGCACCTACGGTGGCATCGGCGCTGTGATCTACAAGCCCGACCTGCAGGGAAACGTCATCATCACCGAGCCCTATGCCGGCTCGCCGGCCTCGAAGTATGGCCTGGTGTGCGGCGACGAGATCATGGCCATCGACGGCGAGTCCGTCGTGGGCCTCAATTCCCAGCAGTGCAGTGAGAAAATGCGCGGCGAGCCGGGCACGCAGGTGGCCTTCCACGTCAAGAAGTTGCGCAGCGGCGAGATCGTGGACATCATCGTCACGCGCGAACGCATCAAGATCGATGACATCGAATACGCCGGGATGCTGGACGGAGGCATGGGCTATGTGTCCCAGACCGGTTTCTCCGACGGTGTCGGAAACGATTTCCGCGACAAGGTCGCGGCGCTCAAGAAGCAGGGAATGAAGCTGCTGGTCCTGGACCTCCGGGGCAATGGCGGCGGACTTATGAACGAGGCCGTCGAGATCGTATCGGCGCTGGTGCCGAAAGGCTCCGTCGTGGTCTCCGCGCAGGGGCGAGAGAACGGCGCGAGCTACACCCTCCGGACGACTAAGGACCCTATTGATACGAAGATTCCCGTGATCGTGCTGGTGGATTCCGGCTCCGCTTCCGCTTCTGAAATCGTGGCGGGCGCGCTGCAGGACATGGACCGCGCGACCATCATGGGCGAGCGCACCTTCGGCAAAGGCCTCGTGCAGAGCATCCGTTCGCTGCCGTACGGCGGCGAGCTCAAGGTGACGACCGCCAAATACTACACGCCCTCCGGCCGCTGCGTGCAGGCTATCGATTACGCCCAGCGGCGCGAGGACGGCAGCGTGGCGCACATCCCCGATTCGCTGACGCATGAATTCAAGACCGCCCACGGCCGAACGGTGCGCGACGGTGGCGGTATCACGCCCGACGTCAAGCTGGACTTCCGGGAATACAGCCGCCTGACCTATTCTCTCGTGACCTACGGCATCGTGGAGCAGTACGCGCTCGAGTATGTGCGCGGCCATGAGAGCATTCCCGCCGTGGAGGACTTCCTCCTCTCGGACGCCGACTACGAGGCGTTCATCGAGTACGCCAAGGGCAAGGAGTTCGACTACCGCTCCTCGGCAAAGACCTATTTCGACCGGGTGAAGGAAGAGCTCAGGCGGGACGGCCTCGACGAGGCGATGAAGGACGAACTGGATGCCCTGGAGAAATCCCTGAACATGGAGAAGGAGGATTTCCTGCGGCTCAAGAAGGACGAGATCGTACCTTTCATCGAGGAGGAGATCGCCGTTCGCTACTATTTCCAGGAAGCCGGCGTGAAGATACGCATCCGGCATGACGACGCCCTCCGCCAGGCCCTGGCG
This sequence comes from Bacteroidales bacterium, assembly GCA_017535125.1. Next base: position 6,227 of record JAFXUS010000037.1, read on the forward strand.
GCCGAGCGGATCAAGCAGTACTGATGGACCACCACTCCCGGCTCATCATCCTGAATACCACGAAGGTCGGGGAACGCTCCCTGGTCCTGCACGCCCTCAGTCCCGACTGGGGGCGCCGCAGTTTCATCGCATCCGTCCCCAAGGGCGGCGGCATGGCGCTCTTCCAGCCGCTGAGCGTGCTGGACGCCGAGGTCAAGGAGAATCCGCGTTCCGAGCTCTGGCGCGTGCACGCCCTCTCGGCGAGCCATCCCCTGACGGGCATCCGCACCAGCGCCGCCAAGAACGCCATGACGCTCTTCATGAGCGAGGTGCTTTACCGGACCATCCGGGACGGCGCCCGCGAAGAGGGGCTCTTCGAATGGTGCGAGCGCTCCATCCTGACGCTGGACGCGCTCGAGGGCGATTACGCCAACTACCACCTCCGGTTCCTGCTGGAATTCGCCGCGGCGCTCGGCTTCTCCCCCTCGCTCGACGACCTGATGCCCTTCGCCGGCGAGCACCTGCGCGAGCTCAAGGCGCTGCTCCAGTCCGACTTCGGCGCCTGCATGCTGATTCCCCTGAGCGGCGAGACCCGCAGCGAGATCGCGGAGATTCTGCTCCGCTACCTCGGCCACCATACAGAAACCCGCATCGAGGCACGCTCGATACGGGTATTACGGGAGCTGTTCCGATAATTTATTTTGCCAGGCTGATTGCGCCGAAGACGCCGAGGCTGGCGAGCAGCATGATGGCGGCGGCGAGCAGCAGCCCGATGAAGACGAAGAGCATGCTCTTCTTGAAATCCATGTTCAGGATGCTCGCGGCGAGGGTGCCGGTCCAGGCGCCCGTGCCGGGGAGCGGAATGCCGACGAAGAGCAGCAGGGCCACGTAGAGACCCTTTCCGGCCTTGGCTTCCAGCTTACGGCCGCCTTTCTCGCCCTTCTCCAGGCACCAGGTGAAGAACCCGCCGATATATTTCTTATCCTTGCCCCACTCGAGCACCTTGCGGGCGAAAAGGAAAATGAACGGCACGGGGACCATATTGCCCACCAGCGCCACGATCAGCGAAGGCACCAGCGGCAGGCCGAAACCCACGGCGTACGGAATGGCCCCGCGGAGTTCGATCAGCGGCACCATCGATATCAAGAAAACGATTATGTATTTCTTCATCGGATCTTGTTGAGATAATCTTTGATGGCGGAGAAGGCCGCCAGCTGGCTGGATTCGCCATTCTCCGGCACGGCCACCACCAGGTCGAACACGTCACCCGGCAACTGGCAGCGCCCTACCTTGAAAATGGCCGTACTGCAGCGGGCTTCATACTCCGCGGCAAAGTTTTCCGGCGACGCAGCCAGCGAAATGAAGAGATCATCCTGTCGGGATTCGTGGGAGCCGCGCACCCGCTTCTTGAGAAATCCCCGCCAGTTGACGTCCCGTTTCGCCGGGCACAGGATCAGGACAGGAATTCCCTGATAATCAAAAAACTGTTGTACCGCCCGGCAGACGCGCTCGGGATCCTCGTCCGGCACCGTCGTATCCACGAACACCTTTGCAACGCGCACCTTTGCCAGCGGCAGGAGTTTCGTCGGGACCGTACTGCGGCCCCGCCGCAACGCCATCCAGCGGCAGAAGGAGACGAGGGGATTTTTCATGCGCCGAGGGAGTCTGTCAGTTGCCGGATTTCCTGTTTGGCGACCCGCCAGCGGGGAATGTCGATCTTGGTGCCGATCACCTCCACCACCTTGGCGGCGATGATGGAACCGATCTCGCCGCAGGCTTTGAGCGGCAGTCCCTGCGCATCGGCGTACAGGAAGCCGGCGGCATAGGTATCGCCGGCGCCCGTGGCGTCCACGGGGTCGGCCGGCCAGGGTTCGACGAACTGGACTTCGTCGCCCCGCTTCAGCCAGCTGCCCGCCTTGCCCACCTTCACGATGGCCGTGCTGCTGATCTGCGCAAGCACGTCCAGCGCTGCGCGCGGATCGGTCAGGCCAGTGAAGGCGCGGGCCTCGGTCTCATTGGCAAACACGATATCGACATATTTTTCCACGATGTCGTGCAGGAAAGTGAGGTTCGACTCCACGACGTTGTAGGACGCCAGATCCAGGGAGATGGTGCAACCGGCCGCACGGGCCAGTTCGACCGCCCGGCGCACCAGGTCCTGGTTCTGCACCAGGTAGCCTTCGATATGGAAATAGTCGTAGCCTTCGAACCACTCCGGCTGCAGGTCCTCGGGCACGAGGTCCAGCGCGGCGCCAAGGTACACGGCAAAGGTCCGTTCAGCGTTGCCGCCGCTCACGAACACCATCGAGCGGCCGCTTGCATGCACGCTCGTCAGCAGGCGCGTCTGCACCCCGTACTGCTCCTGGTCGCTCTTGAAGAGCAGGCCGAGCTCGTCGTTGCCGATCTTGCCGATAAAGCCGGACGGCATCCCGAGGATGGCGGTGCAGGAGATGGTATTGGCGGCCGAGCCGCCGGCCACGTATTTCACGCCCAGAGGCTTGAGCGCCTGCCAGATGCTGTCGCCCGTCTCCGCGTCCACGTGCTGCATGCTGCCCTTCGGGAGATGGAACTCCGCCAGCAGGGAATCATCCGGCAGGACGGCCAGGATGTCCGTCAGTGCATTTCCAATTCCAAGAATCGATTTCATAGATTACAAAAATAACATAAATTAATCGTAAATTTGCAGGCGATGAACAAGAAAGCGGCAAATATCATCAAATACTCCCTGTCCGGTATCCTGGCCGTCGTACTGGTGTGGTTCGCCTTTCGCGGCGTGGACTGGAAGACCTTCTGGGAGGACCTGCAGCAGACCCGCTGGTTCTGGATGGTCCTCTTCTTCATCGCCGCCACGCTGGCGCTCGTCTTCCGCGAGCGGCGCTGGACTGCCCTGATGCGGCCGCTCGATCCGGAGCTCCGCCGCATGCATGTCTGGGACTCCATCAACGTGGGCAATCTCATCAACGTCGTCCTGCCCGGCGCGGGCGAATTCGTCCGCTGCGGCTACGTCAGTTCCAAGCGCATGAGCTACGAGAAGGCCCTGGGCACCATCGCCTGCGAGCGGCTCTCCGACGTCGTCGCCGTCTCCATCCTGCTCATCGTCGCCCTGGCTTCCAAATGGAGCAGCTTCGGGCCTTTCTTCCTCGAGAACGTCTGGACCCCGATGGCCGGCCGCATGGGCGGTTCCTTCATCTGGCTGCTGGTCGGCGCGGCGCTGCTGATTGCGGGTTTCATCTGGGCCATTTTCCATTTCCGCAAACGCGTGCGCCTTTTCGGCAAGATCGCCGACAAGCTGCGGGGGCTCGGCGCCGGTTTCGCCAGCATCGCGAAGATGGAGCGCAAGCTCCCCTTCATCCTCAGCACCGTCGGCATCTGGGTGATGTACATCACCACGATGTGGTGCACCATCCGCGCCATCCCGATGCTGGACGGTCTGAGCTTCACGGACGCCCTCTTCCTGTCCGCCGTGAGCAACATCGCTTCCGTGATTCCCGTGCCGGGCGGCATCGGCGCCTACCATTACCTCATGGCCCTGTCGGCCCAGAGCCTCTACGGCGCCACCTGGGAGACCGGCATCCTGCTGGCCACGCTCGGCCACGAATCCCACGCCATCCTCATCATCATCGTCGGCATCATCTCCTACGTACACATCACCCTCAAGCGCAGGAAGTAGCCACAATTACAAATTATTCATTATCTTTGCATTCGGTTAGTACGTAGTCAACGCCTTATGCAACTGATCCTTCCTGATCATTACGTGGACCTGCTCGGCGGCGCCGAGCGCACGGAGAAGGCCATCAAGGCCGTCAAGGACATGTTCCAGAACAATCTGTCAGCCCAGCTGGCCCTGCTGCGCGTGACCGCTCCGATGGTCGTGCTCTCCGGGACCGGCCTCAATGACGAGCTCAACGGCGTGGAGCGGCCCGTCCGCTTCCCCATCCGGGACATGGCCGAGCAGCAGGCCGAGGTCGTGCACTCTCTCGCCAAATGGAAACGCGTCAAGCTGGCGCAGATGGGCATCCAGCCCGGGCGAGGCATCTACACCGACATGAACGCCCTGCGTCCCGACGAGGAGCTGGACAACATCCACTCCATCTACGTGGACCAGTGGGACTGGGAGAAGGTCATCCGCCGGGAGGACCGCCACCTGGGTTTCCTCAAGCAGACGGTCCGGCGCATCTACGAAGCCATCAAAGTCACGGAAAACAAACTCTTCGTCGAGTTCCCGCAGATTACGCCGGAGCTCCCGGAGGATATCCATTTCGTCCATGCCGAGGAACTGGTGCAGCTCTATCCGGGCCTGAGCCCCAAGGAGCGGGAGAATGAAATCGTGCGCCGCTGGGGCGCCGTGTTCATCATCGGCATCGGCGGCGTCCTGTCCGACGGACAGGCGCACGACGGCCGCGCCGCGGACTACGACGACTGGAGCAGCCCCAACGAGGAGGGTTTCAACGGCCTCAACGGCGACATCCTGGTCTGGAACAACATCCTCCAGCGTCCCTTCGAGCTGTCCAGCATGGGCATCCGCGTGGACGAGGAGGCCCTGCGCCGCCAGCTGGAAATCAAAGGGGAAAGCTGGAAGAAAGACCTGCCTTTCCACAAGAGCCTGCTCGCAGGCGAACTCCCCTGCACCATCGGCGGCGGCATCGGCCAGTCCCGTCTCTGCATGTACCTCCTGCGCAAGGCGCACATCGGCGAGATCCAGAGCAGCATCTGGCCGGAGGACATGGTGAAGCAGTGCCGCGCCGCCGGCATCACGCTGGTATAGATTCAGATTTTTCGTATATTTGCAACCCCGTTTGGTTCCGTAGCTCAGTTGGATAGAGCAACAGCCTTCTAAGCTGTGGGTCCGGGGTTCGAATCCCCGCGGAATCACAAAGAAGGAAGACCAGGTCTCTGGTCTTCCTTCTTTGCTGATGGCCCGTGGCAGGGCGGGGAATTTGCAAAATCCCCGCGGGATCACGCTACTGCGCGCGCATGCCTTCGAAGAACTTCTCCTGGAGCTGGCGGGCGAGGGCGTTGTCCGGATTGAGCTTCAACGCTTTCTCGTAGTAATCCATCACGTCCAGGTAGTAGCGTTGCCCGTTCCTGGCCGGGTCCTGCACGATGCGGACCATGTAGAGGAAGCCCTTCAGGGTGCAGAGGTCCGACTGGTCCGCCTCCTTGATCTCCTCCAGTTGGCTGATGGCCTGTTCGGCCTCGGCGATCAGGCTCTCCGTCTGCTCCGCATGGGGATTCGTGACGGCGAAATTCAGGCTCTGCAACGCGATGTAGTATTTGGGCGCAGCGCTGCCGGGAGCCATGGCATCAATGCGCTTCAGCTCGGCCACGCAGTTCTGGAAGGCCTCCGGCGAGGCGTCCTGCTGGAGTTTTGCAAGGGACTGTCCGATAAGCGCGCCCACCGGGACATCCTGGGCACGGCTGAGGCTGAGGGTGGTGAAAACGGTCAGGACGACGGCAAGAAGCCGGATGTTAAAAATTCGAGATGTCATAAGCTTTATTGTTTTTAATTGATACGAATATTCCGATATAGAAGAAGCGGTCCCGGGTGGCGCCGACCTGCGTCCCGTCCGGATTGATCCGGTAAACGTTGGTGCGCCCGAGGAGGTTGTTGAGCGAAGCATAGACGATCACCTTCGGATGCGCGAGCCAGGTGACGTTGGCGTCCAGGCTGTTGTAGAAAGGGGTCGTCCCGGCGGCGTATCCGCGCCCGCTGGCATAGGTCTCCGCCAGGCCAACGATAAACTTACCGAGGGCGTATTTCGCCGTCAAGCGGAAATTGTGCCGCGAGGCGTATTCCGGGGTGCGCGGCGAAGCGAAGTCCAGGTAGAGCCGGTTCGAGTCGTTGTAGGAATAGGCCGCCGTGACGGTGAGGTTGCGTAGCAGCGAGGAATCCTCCAAGTACACATCGAATCCCCGGCTGTAGCCGTAGCCGTCGGCCGTATAGACGCCGCCGGAGAGCAGCGGCAGGTTGTGATACCACTTGTAGTAGGGCTCGAAACGGATCAGCGTCCGGGCGGTGGCGTACTGCATGCTGAAGATCAGGTGGTCCGCCGTGCTCTGGCGCAGCTTGAACTGTCCCCGGGCGATGTAATCATCCTCAGGCGTCTGGCTGTAGCGTCCCGCCATCACGGACGCCTGGAAGCGCGTATTCGGGACGAAGCTCAGCGTGGCCCGCGGCATCAGCAGCCACTCCCGGTTGTAACTCAAATGCTCCCCTCTGGCGGAAACATTGAGGAAAAGGCGCGGGACGATGCGCAGTTGCGCGTCCACGTGGGCGGCCAGCAGGTGATAGTTCAAATCGTAGCCCGTTTCGTTGTAGCGCTTGCCGCTGCCACGGAGATAATCCTCCACGCCCGCCGACAACTTGAACTGCGGCGAGAATCGCTTGGTGAGTTCCGCCTTCAGATGGATTTCGTTGCGCGTATTGTGATATTGGTCGCCCGCGGCGAGCGCGTCATCGATGTCGCTCAGCACGAAGGATTCGGCAATGCCGGCGAAGAGCGTGCAGCCCGTACCGATCTGCGCGCGCAGCGTTGCGTTGGCGTAGATGTTATGTTCGTTCATCGACAGGTTCCTGCCTTCCGTCCGCATACCGACGGAGGTCCAGTCGTAGCCCGCGTAAGTCTTCAGGACGCTGTTCGGGCCCAATTCCAGCTTGTACTGCGCCTCGCCGGACAGTTTCCGGTAGGGGCGCGTCCAGTCGCAGCGGTCCGGGAACAGCTTCGTATAAAGCCCGAGATCGGTCAGGGCCGCATTGAACGACAGGCTGCTCTGGCGGAAAGCCTTCGTTCCTCCGAGGTTCCAGTCCAGCAGCGAAGCGCTGACACCCAGCTTGTCGCTGCCGGCCACGTCCGTGGTCTCCATCGGCAGGACGGAAGACAGCGCCTGCCCGTATTCGCCGCCGTAGCCGCCCAGGGAGAAACTCATTCCCTTGAACAGGAAAGGGGAAAAGCGGCCCCGCTGGCCCTGTCCCTCCACGTTCGTGCTATAAGGCACGAGCACGTGCATCCCGTTCACGAAGGTCTGGCACTCTTCGCTCTCTCCGCCCCGGACATAGAGCTTGCCGTTCTCCCCCACGACCGTCGTGCCGGGCAGGACCTGCAGCGCGGCGACAAGGTCGCCGCAGGAATTGCCGGACATGACCACGTCCAGCGCGTCCATCGTCTTAATCCGGTCGCTCTTCCCGAGGCTGTAGGTACTGGCGGTCACGACCACCTCATCCAGTGAGGCCGCTTTCTCGCGCAGGCGGATTTCCATATTCTGAAACGCGGATACGTCGACTGTCGTCTCGTATTCTTCGTAGCCCAGCAGGACGGCGCGCAGGGTCTGTGCGCCCGTCCGGCAGGTCACGAAAGAGAAGCGGCCCAGGGTATCGGTGATCCCTCCGTCGAGGGTGCCGACCACAAAGACGTTCACCCCGGTGAGCGGGCCCCGCGCATCGGCCACCGTGCCGTTGATGCGGGTCTGGGCGAAGGCCCCGCAGAGAGCCGTCAGCGCCAGAAAGAGAGTTGTCACAAACTGTTTCATGGCGCAAAGATGAACACGGAAAAACAGTCCTCCAAATAGTCTGGACAGACAACCAGAAGGCCGGACGAATAACTATCCGTCCGGCCGAAATGCTATTTTTCAGGACCAATGACTAAGCGATGAAGGACTTCAGCTTGGGCACGTAGGAGCGGGAAACCGGCACGGTAAGCAGTCCGTCGCCGAGTTCCAGGGTATAGCCGTTGGAGTTGCCCCGGGCGAAAGAGATATTATTCAGATTCACGATGAAGGAGCGGTGGCACTGGAAAATGTTGTCGTAACCGCCCAGGTCTTCCAGCACGGCGGAAAAAGTGGACTGGATCTCATCGCATCGGAGTACCCCGTCTTTCAGGTAGGACACCGCGACGTTGTTCTTCTGCGCTTCGATGCACAGCAGGTCGTTGATGGGCATGCTGATGTCGTTTCCGCGCACGCGGGCGTCATGAATCGTAATGATGACGTCCTGCTGCTGTTCCGTGGTCTTCTCCAGCAGGGCATCCAGCCGTCCGCGCAGGAAGCGGAAATAGGAGAGCCCCGTGGACAGGGCAGTGATGATCAAGCCGATGATCAGGGTCCAGTACAGGAACGCCAGACAAAGACCCGGTCCGATGGGGTAATGGCACAGGATGGAGTACAGGACCATGTTGCACAGGCCGATGAACAGCACGAGACCCAGCACCGTGAGCGCCTGATGCCAGATCCGCCACGGCTTCACCCGTTTCTGCAGCGGACCGGCTACGGCCCATTGATACACCACGCAGCAGCAGAAGGTGACGGCCCCGAACGAGAGGGAGGCCAGGAATTTGCTCCCGCCGTACTGGCTGAAACCGAACGGCTGCAGGAAAAAGAGAATCAGGAAAACGATGACGCAGTACAGAACGCAGTCCCGGATCCACGGGCCACGCTCCTGCCAGGGGTATTTCCTGCTGAGAAAAGACATCTGTTATTTGCGGTTCCGTTTGTGGTCGGACCAGAGGCCGTAAACCTCGCTGACGTTGCCGGCGGTGATGAACGCCTGGATCTTCTGCTCCCGGATGTAGTTCATCAGGTCGGCGAATTCGTCCTTGGTCAGCAGGGCCTGGACCTCCACGCGCTTGTCGCCCTTGTAACCGCCAGCGCACTCGTACAGGGTACAGCCGCGCACGATCTTGTTGACGATGTAGTCGCGGATGAGCTCATGATTGTCCGAGATGATGCAGACGCGCTTGCGGCGGCTCAGGGATGCCATGAAGTAGTCCACGATCAGGCCGTTGATCCAGGTGCCGATGAGGCCGATGATCACCAGGCGGAACGGGTTCACGAAGAAGGCCGTGCAGCAGATGACCACGCCGGCGATCGTCACGGACAGTCCGATGTCGAAATGCAGGTATTTGTTGACGATCTTCGCGAGGATGTCCAGGCCGCCGGTGGACGCATTGATACGGAACATGATGGCCTGGGACATGCTCAGGATGAGCACGAAGCAGACCAGGTCGAACCAGAGGTCGCCCATCACGGACGTTTCGCCCGGAGCCAGCAGGTTGGTGTAAGGGCAGATCTTCTCCCAGATATCCATCATGGGACCCAGGATCAGGGCCGTGTAGCAGGTCTTGATGCCGAACTCCTTTCCGATCAGGAAATAGGCCAGCACCAGCAGGATGGCGTTGATGATGAGCACGACGGTGGACACCTTGACGACGATGCCTGCGTTCTCGAAGATGGCGCTGATCACGATCGAGAGACCGGAAATGCTTCCGACGACGATCTTGCTGGGTACGAGGAAATAATACACGGACGCGGCGGCGATGAACATACCGACGGTCATAATCAGGAGCTCCTTCCAGAACTTCCAGGTTCCGAGGGGAGCCAGAAGGCTTTCTAGTTTCATCAATATGTGGTTAAAGCAAGCCGGGGCCTGTCCGGCCCCGGCGCGTTATCATTTCTGCTTCAAGTAAGCGTCAATCGCCTTGGCAGCGGTACGGCCCGCACCCATGGCGAGGATCACCGTGGCGGCACCCGTGACGGCGTCGCCGCCGGCGAACACGCCCGGACGGGTGGTCGCGCCCTCTTCGCTCGCGACGAGGCAGCCGCGGCGGTTGGTTTCCAGGCCCTGCGTGGTCTTGGAAATCAGCGGGTTCGGCGAGGTGCCGAGGGCCATGATGACGGTCTCCGTGGGGATCTCGAACTCGGAACCCTCCACGGGCACCGGGCTGCGGCGGCCGCTCTCGTCGGGCTCGCCGAGCTCCATCTTGATGCATTTCAGGGCCTTGACCCAGCCGCGCTCGTCGCCGATCACCTCGACGGGGTTGGTCAGCATGTCGAAGATGATGCCTTCCTCGATGGCGTGGTGCACCTCTTCCTTGCGGGCGGGCAGCTCGGCCTCCGTACGGCGGTACACGATGTGCACCTCCGCGCCGAGGCGCAGGGCCGTGCGGGCGGCATCCATGGCGACGTTGCCGCCGCCCACGACGCACACCTTCTTGCCGGCGTGGATCGGGGTAAGGTAATCCTCACGCCAGGCCTTCATGAGGTTGTTGCGCGTCAGGAATTCGTTGGCGGAGAAGACGCCGTTGTAGTTCTCTCCGGGAATGCTCATGAACTTGGGCAGACCGGCGCCGGTGCCGATGAAGACGGCCTCGAAACCTTCGTTGTCCATCAGGGAGTCGATGGTAATGGTGCGGCCCACGATGACGTTGGTCTCGATCTTGACGCCCAGTTCGCGGACAGCTTCGATCTCATGCTTGAGGACCTTGTCCTTCGGGAGACGGAACTCCGGAATGCCGTACTCGAGCACGCCGCCGGCCTTGTGCAGCGCCTCGAAGATCGTGACGTCGTAGCCCCATTTCGCAAGGTCGCTCGCGCAGGCGAGACCTGCAGGACCGCTTCCAATTACAGCAACGCGCTTCGCGCCTTGCGAAGGCGTCTTCACCCCCTGCGCCCCCTCAAGGGGGATGGCCGGATATTCGCTATCGCGAACCGGCCCGCTCGCGGAACCGGTAGCATCACCCATACGGGTGTAATCCGCGACGAAGCGCTCGAGCTTGCCGATGGCGACCGGCTCACCCTTGACACCGAGCACGCAGCTGCCCTCGCACTGGGTCTCCTGCGGGCACACGCGGCCGCAGACGGCGGGCAGCGAGGAGTCCTCCGCGATGACCGCGGCGGCGCCGGCGATGTTGCCCTGGGCCAGCTCCGCGATGAAGCGCGGAATCTGCAGGCCCACTGGGCAGGCCGTCATGCAGCGCGGGTTCTTGCAGTTCAGGCAGCGGGACGCCTCGAGGAGCGCCTCCTCCTTGTTGTAGCCGTAGCACACTTCGTCGAAGTTGGTGGCGCGGACCTTCGGGTCCTGTTCGCGCACCGGAACACGGGGAATTCTGTTAGCCATATTACTTGCCCCTCCCTATTTTACAGACATGTTTCTCGTTCGCCTCGGCCTCTTCGGCCTTGTACTGGCCCTGGCGGCGCATCGCCTCATCGAAGTCGACCTCGTAGCCGTCGAACTCCGGGCCCTCGACGCACGCGAAGCGCGTCTTGCCGCCCACGCTCACGCGGCAGGCGCCGCACATGCCGGTGCCGTCCACCATCAGGGAGTTGAGACTCACGATGGCGGGAATGCCGAGTTTCTTGCAGGTGAGGGTCGTGAACTTCATCATGATCATCGGGCCGATGATGACAGCCTGGGTGTATTTGTGTCCTTCCGAGACGACATGCTCCAGCATGTTCGTACCCATGCCGTGGAAGCCCTCGGAACCGTCGTCCGTGCAGATGAAGAGATTGTCGCAGACACCGCGCATCTCCTCGACGTAGATCAGCAGGTCCCTGGTCTTCGCGCCGATGATCACGTCCACGGGCACGCCGTGCTCCTTGAGCCACTTGGCCTGCGGATACACGGGCGCGGTGCCGACGCCGCCGGCGATCAGGATATAACGCTGCTGCGCCAGCTTCTCCGGCGCCATCGTGACGAATTCGGACGGGAGACCCAGGGGGCCGACCACGTCGGCGAAGGCCTCGCCGGGCTCGTAGGCAATGATGTCGGAGCTGGATGCACCGATCTTCTGGGTGACGATGGTCACCGTACCCCGCTTCGCATCGAAGTCACTGATGGTCAACGGGATCCGCTCACCCTTCTCGTCCGCGCGGACGATCAGGAACTGGCCCGGCTTGGCGGCTGCTGCGAGCCGCGGGGCCTCTACCTCCATCCGACAGATCGTCGGAGTCAGCATCTCTTTGGAAAGGATTTGATACATAGCTTTCAAATATACACAAAAAATCCCCTTTTTGTACAAAGCAAGGGGATTTTTTGAGGTTCCGGGTCAAGCCCGGAATGACGGATGGTTCGGAGCGAAGCGACCGGGGGAGTTTGAGGGGAACGCCCCTCAATGAATAACTTTCTAATCCGGTCGGCAACGCCGTTCCGGATTAGAAGCGGTAGCGCAGACCGATGCCGATATCCAGCAGGGCGACGCCGCTGTATCCTTGATAAAACATGTAGTTCGGTCTCCAGTCGACAGAGATGTTGAGCGGGGTGTTCGGGAAAACGTATTCGACGCCTAACTGGGCAAGCACACCCGGAACGAAGCCGACGTTCCCGCCGGCGAAAACCATGCAGACCATGGCGCCGGGGCCGGCAAAGAAATTGAAATTGCCGGGGTGGGCTAACACAAACTCGATCGATGTCGCCAGGTCAACACCGAAGCTGCCGTTGCCAAAAGCGACGCCAAGATCGGTTTCAATGTAGTTACGGCCGTGGCCCATCGTACCCTGATAGGAAAGTTCGACGCCACCGCCGAAGTTGCCGCGGACACCCAGTGCGCGCGACTGCGCAGAAGCGGAAACGGCCAATACAAGCAGACCTGCAAGAACGAAAAACAGTTTCTTCATGATATTATAATTTGTTGGTCAAATACACGCAAAAATTCCCCGTTTTGGAAACGAGGAATTCTTGAAAGGACGGAAGTCCTAGAAGCGATAGCGGAGACCGAGCGCGAAGCCTGCCCAGTTGAACGTGGTGCCGCCACCGGTAGCGCCGATGAAATAGAAACCAGGGCGCCAGTCAATGGACAGATTCAGCGGAGCGCCGGAAAAAGCGATTTCCATACCAGCCTGGCCGACAATACCGCCCACGAACGTCACCGTTCCGCCGCCACCGGCCATAATAAAGTTCAGACCAGGACCGGCGTAGAAGTTCAACTCTCCGTTGGAGGCCAGGATGAAATCATAGACACCGGTTATGGAAAAAGCTCTGCCCATGACACCGAGGTCAGCCTCAATGAAGTTCCGGCCAACCGTATGCTGATAGGAAGCCTCAACATTGACGGCATTCGCCCAACCGCCGCGGATACCGACGGCACGGGTCTGAGCAGAAGAAGCAACTGCAAAAGCGAGCAGAGCAACAAGGATAGCAATAGCTTTTTTCATAATGATATTGAATTAAAAATGGTTAATTCGAATTGCAGTGTGGGGCAAATGTAAGAATAATATCTTTAATATCAAACAATGCCGGAGAAACCGAGGAAGGCCATGGCCATGATGCCCACGGTGATGAGGGCGATCGGCAGACCCTTGAAAGCCTTGGGCACGTCGTTGCCCGCCAGGTGCTCGCGCAGACCGGCAAACAGGCACATCGCGAGGCCATAGCCGAGCGACGTGGCGACGGCGTACACCACCGCTTCCCCGAGGTTGAACAGGTGCGGCGCCGCGCCGCCGAAGGCGAATTCCTTCGTCACCACGGTGATGGCCACGCCGAGCACGGCGCAGTTCGTGGTGATCAGTGGCAGGAAGATGCCGAGGGCCTGGTAAAGCGAAGGGCTGATCTTCTTCAGCACGATCTCCACCATCTGCACGAGGGCCGCGATCACGAGGATGAAGGCGATGGTCTGGAGGAATTCCAGGCCGAAGGGCACCAGCAGGTAGCGGTTCAGCAGGTAGGTCACCACGGTGGCGAGCGTGATCACGAAGCAGACCGCTCCGGACATGCCCGTGGCCGTGGACAGCTTGTTGGACACGCCCAGGAAGGGGCAGATGCCCAGGAACTGCGCCAGCAGGATGTTATTGACGAAAATCGCCGAGACGATGATGAGGAAATATTCCATGGCGCGTTACTTTTTAGCGAGATACTTGTTGAACAGGACCATCAGGAAGCCGAGCACCAGGAAGGCGCCGGGAGCCATGACGAAAGCGAGGATGCCGTCGCCGGAAATGAACTTCCAGCCGAACACGGCGCCGCTGCCAAGGACTTCGCGCACGATGCCGATGACCGTCAGCGAAGCGGTGAAGCCGAGGCCGACGCCCAGGCCGTCGAGGGCGGACTCGCCCACGTTGTGCTTGTTGGCGAAGCCTTCCGCACGGCCGAGGACGATGCAGTTCACGACGATCAGCGGGATGAAGAGGCCCAGCGTCTCATACACGGCAGGCGTGAAGGCCTGCATGAGCAGCTGGAGCACGGTCACGAAGGTGGCGATCACGGTGATGTAGACCGGGATGCGGACTTTGTCCGGCACCATCGGCGCGATGAGCGAGATCACGATGTTGCTGAGGATGAGCACGAACATGGTCGCGAGACCCATCTCCAGGCCGTTCATCGCGGAGGTCGTGGTGGCGAGCGTCGGGCACATGCCGAGCACCAGCACGAAGGTCGGGTTGTTCTTGACGAACCCGTCGGTGACGAAATGCAGTTTACTCATTGTCCGACTCTCCTTCATTCAGTTTGTTGAACACGGCCACGGCGCCGGCAACGGCCTTCGCATAGGCGCGGGAAGTGATCGTGGACGCCGTAATGGCATCCAGGTCGCCGCCGTCCTTCTTCACCGCGATGGTCTTCTCCGCAGGGTTGAGCCCCCGGAATTGCGAGATGAAATGCTCGTCAGTGGTGCACTTGGCGCCGAGACCCGGCGTCTCGCTGTGCGAGAGCACCGTGGTGTTGTGGATGGTGCCGTCTTCGGCGATGCCCACCATCAGCGTCAGGACGCCGCCGAAACCGGAGGTCGCGGAAATGATGGCATAGCCCGTTCCGGGCACCTTGTAATAGTTGTAGTTCGTGCCGTCCACGGCGATACTGCCCTGCTCGGGCTCTGCCGAGAATTCCGGCAGCACACGGGCGATGGACGCGGTGGTCTTGGCCTTGGCGGCCTCCGCGATCGGATCCGCGGTCACGGCATAGGCGACGCCGACCACGGCCGAGCACACGAGGCATACGGCCGTCAGGCAGAGCGCCATATTCTTGAGTGTGGATTTTGCTGCCATATTACGCCCTCCCGTATTTCTTTTGGTGGAACCACATGTTCAGCAGGGGCACGGTGCAGTTCATCAGCAGGATGGCAAACGACATGCCTTCCGGATAGGATCCGAAGTAGCGTATCATCATCGCGATGAGACCGATGCCGATACCGTAGATGATGCCGCCCAGGGTGCTCATCGGCGAGGTCACGTAGTCGGTCGCCATGAACAGGGCGCCCAGCATCGCGCCGCCGGTCAGCAGGTTGAACTGCACGCCGGTGTAAACCTCGGGATTGATCCCGTGGAAGATGGCGGAGACCAGGGCCATCGTGCCGAGCACGCAGATGGGAATCCACGGCTTGACCACGCGGCGGACCAGCAGATAGACGAAACCGATCAGCAGCGCACCTGCGGAAATCTCGCCGGCGGATGCGCCCGTGTCCCACAGGAACGAGGCCAGGTCGTAGTTGTGCGAGCTCATGAATTCCGGGATGGTCGATCCGGACTTGATGGCCTCCTTGAGCGCGCTCAGCGGCGTGGCGCCAGAGATCGCGTCAGGAATGGGAATGAAGCCGGAAGTCGGCTCCCAGTTGGTCATCTGGGCCGGGAACGAGACCAGCAGGAACACGCGGCCGGTGATGGCCGGGTTGAAGACGTTCTGGCCGATGCCGCCGAACGGCAGCTTGGCTACGCAAATCGCCACGAAGGCGCCGATGAACACGATCCACAGGGGAATCGCGGACGGCAGGTTCATGGCCAGAAGCAGGCCCGTCACGACGGCGGACAGGTCGCCGACCGTCGAGGGACGCTTCATCATCCACCTGGTCACCGCCCACTCCAGCAGCACGCAGGAGAGCACGCTGACCGCGACGACCAGCAGCTCCGCCCAACCGTACGCCAGCACGGAGACGATCAGGGCCGGACACAGCGCGATGATCACGTCCCGCATGATCGAGGTCGTGGAGACGTTCGCGTGGATGTGCGGATTCGGAGAAACAATGTATTTCTTGTCCATACGCATTTACTTTTTGGCTTCGGCAGCGGCTTTCGCGGCTTCGGCGGCAGCCTTGGCGGCCGCGGCACGCGCGCGGATGACGCCCATCACCTGGCCCTTCGCCTGGCGGATGTGGTCCAGCAGGGGGATGTGGGCGGGGCAGCTGTACAGGCAGCAGCCGCATTCGATACAATCCTGGGCCGCGTTGGCCTCGAGCGCGTCGAGGTCGCCGGCCTTGTACAGGCGGTTCAGCAGGAACGGCTCCAGACCCATCGGGCAGGCGTCGGCGCACTTGCCGCAGCGGATGCAGTTCGTCTCGGGCTTGCGCCGGGTCGTCTCATCGCTGAGGTACAGCACGGAAGAAGAACCCTTGACCGTGGTGGCGTCGAGGTTGCTGATGGCCTTGCCCATCATCGGGCCGCCGCTGATCAGTTTGGCCGCCGTGTCGGGAATGCCGCCGGCCTGCTCCACGATATAGGACAGGGGGATGCCGATACGGAAGAGATAGTTGTGCTGCAGGTTGCCGGGAATCTTGTTGCCGGTGACCGTCAGCACGTTGGTGAAGAGCGGCTTGTTCTTCTGGACCGCCTCATAGACGGCCAGCGAGGTGGCCACGTTCTGCACCACGGCGCCGACATCGATCGGCAGGCCGCCGGACTTCACCTGGCGGTGCATCACGGCGTCGATGAGCTGCTTTTCACCGCCCTGCGGGTAACGCTTCTTGAGCGTCTTGACCTCCATGTCCGGATAGCCAAGTTCACGCACTGCGGCGCTCATCGAGGCGATGGCCTCGGGCTTGTTCTCCTCAATGCCGATCACGCAGCGGCAGCCGAGCACCTTCTGCATGATGGCGGCGCCGACGACGATTTCCTTCGGGCGCTCGATCATGATGCGGTGGTCGCTGGTCAGGAACGGCTCGCACTCGGTGCCGTTCAGGATCAGGCATTCCGCCACCTTGCCGGGAGGCGGACTGAGCTTGACGTGGGTCGGGAACGTCGCACCGCCCAGGCCCACGACGCCGGCGGCCTTGATCTTGTCCAGGATGGCGGCCTTGTCGTCGGGGATGGCGGTCACGAGCTCCTTGCTGCGGTCGATCGCGGGATCCCACTCGTCGCCTTCGACGGCAATCTCCACGTGCATGACGGGATTGCCGGCGAGGTCTTTGCGCGGGGCGATGGCCTTGACCGTGCCCGATACCGGGGAATGGACGAAGGCGGAGATGAATCCGCCCGGCTCCGCGATCACCTGGCCGACGAGCACTTTGTCGCCGGGAGCGACGACCGGCTTGGCCGGGGCGCCCAGGTGCTGGGCCATCGAAACGTAAACGGTCTGCGGGAGCGGAAGCTCCTCGATGGCGCATTCGCGGGCATATTTGCTGTCGTTGGGGTGGACACCACCCATCGAGAATGTCAGTTTACCCATTGGCGTCCTCCTTTTTAGTTTCCGGCTCTGCGGCCGGAATGACGGGTGCTGCCGCTTTGGCCGCTTCGGCGGCCTTGGCCTTGCGGTCGGCGATGCGTTTCTTGACGGCCTCCTTGTCGAGCTCCTTCGGGAAATTCACCCCGTGAATGGCGCCCGTCGGGCAGACCGCCTCGCACTCGCGGCAGAGTTTGCACTTCGTGAAATCGATGTAGGCCACGTTGTCCGTGACGGTGATGGCGTCGTGCGTGCAGGTCTTGGCACAGAGGCCGCAGCCGATGCAGGCATTGGCGCAAGCCTTCTTCGCGGCCGGGCCCTTGTCCTTGTTGATGCAGGACACGTACTCGCGCATGCCGCGGGGGCCCTTGAGACGCAGTTCGATGACGTGCTTGGGGCAGGCCTTCGCGCAGGCGCCGCAGGCGGTGCACTTCTCCTCGTCCACGACGGGCAGGCCCGTCGCCGGATCCATCGAAAGCGCGCCGAACTGGCAGGCCGCCACGCAGTCGCCGCAGCCCAGGCAGCCGAAGGCGCAGCCGGTGTCGCCGCTGTAGAGCGCGGCCTTCACCCGGCAGGACTGGGCGCCGTCGTACTCGTTGGTACGCGGGCGCGCTTCGCAGCTGCCGTTGCAGCGGACCACCGCGACCTGCGGGGCTTTCGCGGCCACGGTGAAGCCGAGAATGGAAGCGACCTTCTGCATCACCTCGTCGCCGCCCACCGGGCAATATTGGTTGTCCAGGTTAGGTGCTTTGACCGCCGCATCGGCGAAAGCGCGGCATCCGGCGAAGCCGCAGCCGCCGCAGTTGGCGCCCGGCATCACCTTCTCCACTTCGTCAATCCGCGGGTCCTCCTCGACCTTGAACTTGCGCGCCACCCAGAACAGGATCAACGCAAGCAACAGGCCCAGGACGCTCAGGATGGCGACGGTCCAGATGATTGTTTGAGTCATTATGGTTTAAGGTTAAAAACGTATTCGTTTCTCAGACGGCCGCGCAGCAGCCAGATGACCCCGTAGTACAGGGCCACGGCACCGATCGCAACCAAACCGGCCAGCAACTCCGGTCCCCCGGCGGCGAGCGTGCCCAGCAGGGCCGCCACCATCACGATCAAGGGCAGCACGTACGCAAGCCAGACGGCCTTGTGGCCCATCGAGGCACGCAGGACCACCTCCACTTCCTGACCGACCTGGTAGTTGTCCCATCCCCGCGTCGGGAGTTCGACCTGCTTGACCGAGCTGTCGCCCAGGCTGCAAAGGCCCTTCGCGTGACAGGCGGCACAGGCCGACTCGGACACGATCTCCACGGTCGTGACCTCAGGTGTGATCGAGACGATGCGCCCGCGATGAGATATCTCGCTATTGGAACTCATTGTTCACCATTGTGTTCATGGCGGAGTCGATGGTCATCGAACCGGCCCGCATATCCAGGGTGTCGTCGATCTCGACGAAGCGGATCTGCTCGCTCTTGAAGAGCATGTCGATGTCGCAGGTCTCGCCGTTACGGTGCTTGGCGATGATGATCTGCGTCTTTTCCTTGTCCTCGGGATTCTCGCTCAGGCCCACGAAATCCGGCCGGTGGATGAAGAGCACCATGTCGGCGTCCTGCTCGATGGAGCCGGACTCGCGCAGGTCGGACAGCTGCGGCTTGCCGCCGCCGCCCTGCCGCTGCACGGCCTGGCGGGAAAGCTGGGACAGCGCGATGATCGGAACGTCCAGCTCCTTGGCCGTGGCCTTGAGCGTACGGGAAATGGCCGCCACCTCCTGCTCGCGCATGCCCTTGAGCTCGGCGGGACCCTGCATCAGCTGCAGGTAGTCCACGACGATGAGGCGCACGCCCTTGTTCTTCACGAGGTTCTTGGCCTTGGTGCGGAACTCCATCAGCGGGAGACCCGGCGTGTCGTCGATATAGAGCGGAGCCTTGGACAGGGCCTTGAGTTTGTACTCGAGCTGTTCCCATTCATAGTCCTCCAGCTTGACGCCGCCCTTGATCTTGTCGGCCGGCAGGCCGGACTCGGACGTGATCAGGCGCTTGACGAGCTGGATGGCGGACATCTCCAGGGAGAAGAACGCCACCGCCATGTGGTGGTCCACCGCGGCGTTGCGCGCGAGGTTCAGCGAGAAGGCCGTCTTACCCACGGAAGGACGGGCAGCCAGGATGATCAGGTCGGATTTCTGCCAACCCATCGTGATGCGGTCGATGCTGTAGAAACCGGACGGCACGCCGTTCAGGCCGGTGCTGCCCTGCATCTCCTGGATGTCCGACATCGCGACGTTGATCAGGCTGCCGATGTCCTGCACCTCGCGGCGCACGTTGCTCTGGATGGCGGCATAGACCTTGCTCTGCGCATTGTCGATCAGGTCGTCCACCTTGATCGAATCGTCGAAGGAATCCCGCAGGATGTCGTACGACGCGGAGATCAGGTCGCGCTGGATCGTCTTCTGCTTGAGGATCTTGACGTAGTACTCGATGTGCGCGGCGGAACCCACCTTCTCGGAGAGGTTCGCCAGCACGACGGTCCCGCCCACCGACTCCAGGTTACCCTGGGACTTGAGTTCGCTGCTGACCGTGATGATATCGACGGAGGTGTGGTCCGTGACCAGACGCGCCATCGCCTCGAAGATCATCCGGTGCTTGGGGTCATAGAAACAGGAAGGCGTGAGCTCCTCCATGGCGAGGTCCACGCAGGACGGCTCCAGCAGCATCGCGCCCAGTACGGCCTCCTCGACGTCCGGAGCCTGGGGCGGCTTGTTGCCGATCTCCATGCCGAGCGTCTCGAGGTTGACCGTCTGGTCTTTCTTGCGCGTATTGCCGGGCCGCTGTACAGCCATCTCCGCTAGATGTCAGGATTAACGATGATGCGGCCGCAGTGCTCGCAGATGACGAGCTTCTTGCCGGACGCGATGTCCAGGATTCGCTGCGGGGTGATGGTATGGAAGCAACCGCCGCAGGCGTCGCCATAGGTGCCGTCCTCGTGCTTCGGGAACAGCGTCACCACGGCGAGGTGGTTGTGGGCGTTGCCACGGATGCGCTCGTAGGCGCTCAGCGTACGCTCGTCGATCTTGGCGGCGCAGGCGCTGCGCTTGGCCTGGAGGGCTTTCTCCTCCTTGGCCGTGGACTCCACGATCGTGGCCAGTTCTTCCTGCTTGGCCTTGAGGTCCTCTTCGCGGATGAGGATGCGGTCGGCGATGCGCTCGCGGTCGAGCTTGCGCTCTTCGATGGCGGCGCGGGCATCAGTGATGTTCTTCTCGGCGATGGCGCGCAGCAGGCCCTGGTTCTCCAGTTCCTTGTTGATGGAATCGAACTCGCGGCTGTTGGAGATGTTCTCCAGCTGGCTGCGGTATTTCTCGATCTCGGTGTCCAGTTCGACGATCTGCTTGTTGGCGTTGTCAATGGTGGCGTTGTAGCCCTCGATCAGCTGTCCGATCTTGTCGGACTTGGCGCGCAGGCCGGCCAGTTCCTCTTCGAGGATGGCGACCTCGGCGGGCAGTTCGCCGCGCAGGTGGACCAGCTCGTCGATGGCGACGTCGGCCTCCTGCAGTTCATAAAGTACTTTGAGTTTCTCCTGCGTGCTCTGCTCGGTCTCCGCGAAGCTCTTGCGCAGCGAGACAAAAGTCTCCCGCTCATCGATCGGAGTCGGCACTTTCGTTGTTTTTTTGGTGGTAGCCATATATGCTTTTTTGATATTTATTACTACGTAATATTACAAATTGCAAAGTTAGGAAATATTTTTCTTAATCTCCACAAGTTGGGCGCGGATTTCCTTGAGCGATTCGAGCGCCTTGACGCTCTTGTCCACGGGGCGCCGGTCACCGGCCAGCTGGAGGGCGGCGCCTTCCAGGGTCAGGCCGCGGTCCTTGACCAGATGGTGGATCTGCTTGAAGGTCTCCACGTCGGCAGCAGTGAACTGCCGGTTGCCCTTGGCGTTGCGCTTGGGCTTGATGAATTTCGGGAAAGAGTTGGACCAGAAACGTACCAGGGACACCGATTCGCCCAGGATCCCGGCCACTTCGCCGATCGAGTAATACAGTTTCTCCATATCGTTAATCCATTGATTGCATTGTGTTGACGGACATGTACAGCATGTTCACGTATTCCGTCGGGCTGACGGAAGCGAAGAAGAAGCCCACCGGATCCTTCCCGGCGCCATCCTTGCGCACTTCGTAGTGGAGGTGCGGGGCAAAGGCCTGCCCGGACATACCCACGGCGCCGATGCGGTCGCCGGCATGCACGCGCTGACCGACGTGGACGTTCATGCTCTCCAGGTGGGCATAGACGGTCTCATAGCCGCCCTCGTGCGCGATCCGCACCGTATTGCCCAGGGATTTGCTCGAAGAGGCTCCCGTCACCGTGCCGTCCGCGGCGGCCAGCACCGGCGTGCCGCGCGCGACGATCAGGTCCAGGCCCTCATGATAGACGTAGGCCTTGTAGAACGGGTTCATCTTCCGCCCGGTCGATGCCCCGATCTGGGGATAGGTGATGTCGGCGATCGGGAGCGTCATCGGCGGGAGGACGAGGGAGGAATCGGACAGCGCCCGGAAAATACGTTCGAATGCCGCATCCACCGATTTGCTGCGACGCAGCAGGCTGTCCGCCTTGTCCCGCGCGTAGGTGACCAGGCGCCATTCCGGAATGGTGTCGGCCGCGCTGATTCGCCCCTGGTCGTCCATCGGATCCAGCATGGGTGCGCCGGAAGAATGGAAGACCAGCCCGTAGATCTCATTATCCTTGTGCTGCAGATTGGCGATGGCGTCGCCGAGCAGCTGTTCACGCTCTTCCAGGCCGGGATAGAGCCGCTCGTACATGCGGATTTCGCGCCGGAGACGGCGCTCGGTATCCGTGCGGAAGACCGTCGTGAACGCCAGATAGACCAGCACCGCCAGGGTAAAGGTCAGCAGCAGGTACACCACGAGCGTGGCCACGGTCCGCCCGATCCGGCGCGGCACCTGTCCGAAATGGAAGTTCTCGGCATTGAATATGAACGGTCTGCGTCTAGCCATTGCCCTGTTTGCTGCGCCGGAGCAGCTCCGTCGTGCTGGTCCGCTTGCCGACCGGCGATTCCTCCTTGCGGGTGCCGATCATCGCGCGGTATTCATCCAGCGACATGTTGAAATCCATATAGTTCATCGGGTTCACCCGGTTGCCGCGATAGACCACCTCGTAGTGGAGGTGCGGGCCCGTGGACTTGCCGGTCGAGCCGACGTTACCGATCTGCTCGCCCCGTCTGATGTTCATGCCTACCGCCACGGTGATGACGCTGAGATGTGCGTAGCGCGTCTGGTAGCCGTAGCCGTGGTCGATGACGATCTGATTGCCGTAGCCGTTCGATTTGAACTCCGCCATCGTCACCACACCGTCGCCGGTGGCATAGACCGGCGTGCCCGTGGCCGCGGCCATGTCCTGGCCGCCATGGGCCTCGCCGCCGCCGAAGACGGGATCCGTCCGGTAGCCGAAGCCGCTCGAGAGATGGACCTTGGTCTTATCCGGGAGGAGCGGCGGTACGCTCGGCACGCAGGCGAGCATGTCGCCCGCGGTGCGGGCCAGCATGCCCACCTCGTCCAGCGACTTGCCCTGGATGTAGGCGCGCTTGGTCAGGTTGTCCAGCCGCCGGACCAACCAGCCCAGCGAGGAGTTCGTGCCCAGCAGATCCACTTCGGCATAGCGGTTGATGCCGCCCAGGCCGGAATTCTTCACTTCGTCCGGAATCTCGCCCAGGCCGTAGATCGAGCGGTACACCTCGTCGTCACGCTGCTCGATGCCCGTCAGCGTGCGGTCGTACAGGTCCAGACGGTTGGAGAGCACCTCCATCCGCGCCTCCCACTCGGCCGCCCGGCGTTTGAGCACCGCGGTCCGCGGAAGGTCCCAGTGGAACACGGCGGTATAGAGCCAGAAGTACAGGAATACGAAACCCGCGGCGGCCAGAATGGCTACCGACAGACGCACGGGTTTGAGGTACCTGGGTTCTTCCTGTTCCTCATACAGCAGCGTCTCGGGATTGAGGACGTACTTCGGCATAGGGATGCAAAGATACTAATTTTTTGCAAATTGCGCCGTATCACCTAAAGTTCGGCCCGCCAGCTTTCCGGCTCACGGAAGCCTTTGAGGAACTCGGTGACGGGCATGCGCTTCTTGCCGGCGAGCTGGATGTCGGTGAGGGCGAGGGCGCCGTCGCCGGTGGCGATGGCGAACCAGCTCTTGCCGTCGCTCAGCACCGTGCCGGGAGCGGCATGGAGGTCGGAGCGCTTTTCGGCGCGGTAGATCTTCATGCTCAGAGATTCCGGGTCAGGCCCGGAATGACTCTCTAAAGATGCGGATGAATTCTCCGGAGTCATGCCGGACTGCGATCCGGCATCTCTGACCAACGTCGCGAACGCAGCGGGATAAGGAGAGAGGCCACGGATGAGGTTGTAGATCTTGTCGGTGGGCTGGGTCCAGTCGATGCGGCAGAGCTCCTTGGTGAGCTTCGGCGCGGGCCGGAGCTCCTCGGAACCCTGGATGAAGGAGCGCTGGACGCGCAGCTCGGCATTGTGCTGGATCAGCGCCTCAACGGTCTGCAGCACCAGGTCGGCACCGATCACCATGAGCTCGTCATGCAGTTCGCCCGCCGTCTCGTCCGGCCGGATACGGCACTCCTGACGGAAAATGATGCCGCCGGTATCGATGTCCTTGTCGATCATGAAGGTCGTCACGCCCGACATGCGCTCGCCGTTGATGACGGCCCAGTTGATCGGGGCGGCGCCGCGATACTGCGGCAGCAGGGCCGCGTGGAGGTTGAAGGTGCCCAGCCTCGGCATGGACCAGACCTCCTCCGGGAGCATGCGGAAGGCCACGACGACGAACATGTCGGCCTTCCATGCGCGCAGCGCTTCAAGGAACTCAGGATCCTTGAGCTTGACGGGCTGCAGGACCGGGATACCGTGCGCGACGGCATACTGCTTGACGGCGCTCTCGTTCATCTTGAGACCGCGGCCGGCCGGCTTGTCGGCCACCGTGACCACGCCGACGACCTTGTAGCCGGCCTGCACGAGGGTGTCGAGCGGCTTCACGGCGAATTCGGGCGTACCCATGTAAACGATGCGGACGGGGCGGAACAGGCGAACGACCTTGCTCTTGAACCTGCGCCACCAGGTGGTGAATTGATCCATATTGAAAAGCTCCGCGTCCCGCATCGCCTTCCAGGTGAAGAAGACGCCGAGGGGCGCTATGACGGCAGCGGATATGAAGACGCCGACGGGCGTCTCCACGGCGCCGTCCCGCGCCAGCTTGCTACCGGAAATGTTGAACACGTAGTACAGGACGAAGAAGAGCACGGAGATGATGAGGCTCACGCCGAGTCCCCCGCGTTTGCTCTTCACCAGCGCGCCCAGCGGGGCCCCGATGAAGAAAAGCAGGAAGCAGGCAAGCGCCTGCCCGTATTTCTCCAGGAAGGAGAGGTCGGACTGGCGGAGGTTGTAGCTCTTGTCGTAGGTGCTGTAGCGGAAATTGTTGATTTCGGAAGACAATCTGCTCACATTGTCCGCCGCGCGGTTGCGGGCCTGCGCCTCGGCATCCGGGTTCTTCCACTTCATGTAGCCGGGAGCGTTGAAGTCCGACCGCTTCGTGTTGTGGAAGGCCGTGTCCAGCTGCCGGTTCATCTGGAACGCGGAGCTGTATCGGACCACCTGATACTGCCGGCTGTGCAGGGAGTCCAGCTCGCGCCGCAGCGAGTCGCTGAGCTGACGCAGCTCCGCCATCTGCTTGGTCTTGATCGCGTCGTCGAAACGCGCGGAATCCGATTTCTCGAAACTGTAGTTCTTCAGCGGGATAATCAGTTCCTGCCGGGCGAAGTTGATGTGCTGCAGGACCAGGCTCGTGTCGTTGTAGCGCAGCGTATTGTCTTCCCGGTACGTCGAACCGTGGAAGAGCGTGAACGTCAGGTAATCCTTGCTCTTGGACATGCGCAGCAGGGCCGAGTCGGCCATCGTCAGGGAGATGTTGCCCTTGTGCGCCGTGTGGTCATAGACCTGCACATCGTGCAGCATCTTGGTCCGTTTGTCCTGCGCCCCCACGCGGAGGATGTAGCCGTCGATGCCGTTGTAGAACGTTCCCGGCGGGATTTTGATCTCATCCTTGGTGCGGGCGATGTCGTCGCGCAGGGTGTAGATCTCGTTGAAGGCGTGGGGCACGAGCCGCGAGCAGACCGCGAAGGTGCCGACGCCGATGAACGCGGCGACAACCGCGAGCGGCAGGATAACCCGGCCGAAAGAGATGCCGGAGGCCCGGATGGCCATCAGTTCCGTCCGCTCGGCAAGCTGGCCGATGGTCATGGTGGCCGCAAGCAGGGTCGCGAGCGGGATGGCGAGCGGCAGGGCGATGCTGCACACGCCCCAGAACAGGAATTCCAGGATGGTACGGATGCCCAGGCCCTTGCCCACCAGCTCATCGATATAGAGCCAGAGCGTCTGCATCGCCAGGATGAAGACCACGATGAAGAGGATCGCGACGAACGGTCCGATGAACGACTTCAATATGAAGCGGTCGAGCTTCTTCATCCTGACGGAAAATGTTTACGCGCGGGCTGCGATCTCCTTGAGGGCGTCGAGCGCCTGGGCCAGGCCCTCGGCGTTCTTGCCGCCGGCGGTCGCGAGACCGGGCTGGCCGCCACCGCCGCCCTGAATGAACTTGGCGGCATCGCGGATGTCCTTGCCGGCGTTGCGGCCCGCGGCGACGAGGTCGTCGGAATACATGAGGACCAGCTGCGGCTTGCCCTCAAAGGCGAACGCGCCCACGAGGGCGGTGTTCTTCAGTTCTTTCTGGAGCAAGAGCGCGGCGTTGCGCACCAGGGCGGGATCGAACTCCTGCCCGGCGGCACCGGCCACGATCAGCTTGATGCCGTTCACCTCCTGCGCCTTCCCGGACAGCTGGCTGGCGAACTCGGCTGCCTTTTGCTTTGCAAACTCCTCCGCCTGCTTCTTGAAGGAGGCGTTGTCCTCAATAAGCTTCTGGATGGCGCCGGCGAGGTCCGGAACGTTGTTGAAGAAGGAACGGGCCGTCTTGAGCAGGCCCTGGATACCCAGCACGAGTTCTTCCGCCTGCTCCCCGGTCACGGCCTCGATGCGGCGGATACCGGCCGCGATGGCAGACTCGCCGGTGATCTTGAAGAAGCCGATGTTGCCGGTGGCGGAGGTGTGGCAGCCGCCGCAGAGCTCGACGCTCGGGCCGAAGCGGACCACGCGCACACGGTCGCCGTACTTCTCGCCGAAGAGGGCCATGGCGCCCAGTTCGCGCGCCTCATCCATCGTGGCATCACGCTTCTCGTTGAGCGGGAAGTTGCTGCGGATCAGCTCGTTGACGCGTTTCTCCACCGCGGCGATCTGCTCGTCGGAGAGCTTCTCGAAATGGGAGAAGTCGAAGCGGAAGCCCTGGTCGCCCACGAAGGAACCCTTCTGCTCGACATGGGTGCCGAGGATCTCGCGGAGGGCCCGGTGCAGCAAGTGCGTGCAACTGTGGTTGTTCGCGATGCGCTGGCGGCGCGCCGCGTCCACGCTCAGCGTGAAGGCGCCGGTGCAGTCCTTCGGCAGGCGCTCGGCGATATGGATGGTCAGGTTGTTCTCCTTGACCGTGTTCAGGATCCGGATCTGCTCGCCGTCGGCGGCGGTGATGACGCCCGTGTCGCCGATCTCGCCGCCCATTTCCCCGTAGAACGGGGTTCGGTCGAAGACGAGCTGGAGCATCTCCTTGTTCTTCTGGACGACGGTGCGCTGCTTGAGCAACAGGGCGCCGCCCAGCTCGGTGGTGTCGAAGCCGACGAACTCCACGTCCTCGCCCTCGTGATAGACGGTCCAGTCGCCGAAGGTGTTGGCGGTGGCGTTGCGGGCACGGTCCTTCTGCTGCTGCAGTTCGACCTGGAAGCCCGCCTGGTCCACGGTGTAGCCGTTCTCGGCAGCGATCAGCTCCGTCAGGTCGATCGGGAAGCCGTAGGTATCATAGAGCTTGAAGGCGTCGGCGCCGGCGATGACCTTGCTGTCCTTGCTGCGCTCCATGCACTCGTCCATCAGGCGGATGCCGCGGTCGAGGGTGCGCAGGAAGGCGAGCTCCTCCTCGCGGATGACGCTCTCGATGAACTTCTGCTGCTTCGCGATCTCGGGATAGGCCTCGCCCATGTCGTCCACGAGCTGCTGCACGAGCTGGCAGAGGAAGGGCTCGTTGAGATCGAGGAAGGTATAGCCGTAGCGGACGGCGCGGCGCAGGATGCGGCGGATCACGTAGCCGGCCTTGACGTTGGACGGCAACTGGCCGTCGGCGATGCTGAAACTGATGGCGCGGATGTGGTCCGCGATCACGCGCATCGCGACGTCGGTCCTGGCGCTCTCGCCGTATTTGTGGCCGGAGAGCTGGCCGATGCGGTTCAGCATGCCGGTGAAGACGTCGGAATCGTAGTTGCTGTTCTTGCCCTGGAGCACGGCGCAGAGGCGCTCGAAGCCCATGCCGGTATCGATGTTGCGGGCGGGCAGCGGCTCCAGGTGGCCGTCGGCCATGCGCTGGTACTGCATGAAGACGAGGTTCCAGATCTCGATCACGTGCGGGTCGGATTTATTGACCAGGTCGCGGCCGGCGATGCCGGAAGCGGCCTTCTCCTCGGCCGAGCGGATGTCGATGTGGATTTCGGAACAGGGACCGCAGGGACCGGTCTCGCCCATCTCCCAGAAATTGTCATGCTTGTTGCCCAGGAGGATATGGTCCTCCGGGAGGTATTTGCGCCAGGCCTGCTGCGCCTCGGTGTCGAGCGCGGTGCCGTCTTCGGCGGCACCCTCGAACACAGTGGCGTAGAGAATGCTCTTGTCAATCTTGTACACTTCGGTCAGGAGCTCCCAGGCCCAGTCGATGGCCTCGGTCTTGAAATAGTCACCGAAGCTCCAGTTGCCCAGCATCTCGAACATGGTGTGGTGGTAGGTGTCGTGGCCGACCTCCTCCAGGTCGTTGTGCTTGCCGCTCACACGGAGGCACTTCTGGGAGTCCGCCGCCCGGTTGTACGGGGCCTTGGCGTTGCCCAGGAAGATGTCCTTGAACTGATTCATGCCCGCGTTGGTGAACATCAGGGTCGGGTCGTTCTTGACCACCATCGGCGCGGACGGGACGACGGTATGGCCCTTCGATGCGAAGAAGTCGAGGAATTTCTGACGGATTTCCTTGGAAGTCATATACTTTGTCTTTTAATTTTGTTCAATTCAAATCGAACTACAAAAGTAACACTTTTCGCCGTCTCTTGCAAACCAGCGAAGCTGAAGACGGAAGCTGTCCCCCGAAAGCATTTCCCGCAAGGGGCTTTTTTCTGCTTTCGGGGGACAGTTTCCGTTTCAGCGGACAGCGCTACAGCGTTTCCTGTTTGAGGGATTCTATGTACTTGTCGATGCGGCGCAGTTCGCGCGGGATGCGGATGTTCTGCGGACAGAGCGACTCGCAGCGGCCGCAGGCGATGCAGTGGTCGGCCTGGCGGACCGTCGGAATGGCCTCGTTGTAGGCCAGCAGGTATTTGCGGCGCATTTTGGCATAGCCTTCCTGCTCCTTGTTGGCCACATAGGTGCCGGCGGTGACGTTGTCGTTGTAGAACTTGAAGATGCCCGGGATGTTGATGCCATAGGGGCAGGGCATGCAGTACTGGCAGCCCGTGCAGCTGACCAGCGGATAGTCCGTCATCTCGTCGGCGACCCGCCAGAGCAGTTTCTTGCCGTCGTCGTCCAGCGGCCGGAAGTCCAGGAAGGTCTCCAGGTTGTCCTGCAGGTGCTCCATGTAGGTCATGCCGGACAGGGCGACCATCACGCGCGGGAAACTGCCCACGTAGCGGAAGGCCCAGGAGGCGATGGAACGCGCGGGTTCGATGGCCTTGAGCCGGTCGGTGAGCTGCGAAGGAATTTCCGCGAGCGCGCCGCCGCGCAGCGGCTCCATGATCACGACGGGAATCTCCCGCTTGTCCAATTCGGCGTACAGGTACTCGGCCTGGGTGTTGCGCCCGCTGGGATGCCTCCAGTCCAGGTAGTTCATCTGAATCTGGACGAAGTCCCAATGGTATTTCTCATGCAGGGCCATCATGTCGTCGAAGCCCTTCTGGTGGCCGTGGAAGGAGAAGCCGAAGTGGCGGATGCGGCCCGCCTCCCGCTCCTTCACGAGAAAGTCCACGATGCCGCAGTTCTCGAAACGGTTCTTGAAATCGTCCAGGTCGCTGACGGCGTGCAGCAGGTAGTAGTCAATGTGGTCGGTCTTGAAGATCTCGAACGAGCGGCGGTACATCTTGACGCAGTCCTCGTAGGGGGTCGGACCGAAGATGGACAGCTTGGTCGCAAGCAGCCACTCCTCGCGCGGATGACGGTTCAGCGCCTCGGACGTGGCCCGCTCGCTGTCGCCGCCCAGATAGACCGGGGAGGTGTCGAAATAATTGACGCCGTGTTCGAGGGCGAAGTCCACCAGGCGGTTGACCTCTTCCTGATCGATGCGGTTCCGGCCGTCCTCACCCTTCACCATCGGCCAGCGCATGCAGCCGTAGCCGAGAGTGCCGATGCCCGGATAGTTCTGGAGCATCGAGCCGTGGAGGTCTTTGTTGCCGGTATCGGCAGCCGTGTTCTTGACGGCGCCGGGAGCGCAGGCGGCCACGCCGAGCGCAGCGGCGCCCAGGCCTGCGGATTTGACGAATTCTCTTCTGTCCATAGGGCTATGCGTTGGTGTGGTGAACGGAATTGCCGCGCACGGTGATGGCGCTGAGCGGCCGCGACGGGCACAGATTCTCACAGGCGCCGCAGCCGATGCACTGGGACTCGGCGACCGTCGGGATCTTGTAGGGCGAGCCCTCGAAATCGACCATCCGGATAGCTCCGGACGGGCAATGATAGGCGCAGTTGCCGCAACGGTCCTTGCCACCCGCCGCGAGGCAGAGCTCGAGGTTCACGTGGGCCAGACCGATCTGGATGGTCTGCTTCTGGCCCGGCTGCAGGGGTTTGATGGCGCCCGCCGGGCAGACGTCGCTGCAGGCGTGGCACTCCGGACGGCAATAGCCGTTCTCATAACCCATCTCCGGCTGGAGGAAATGACTGAAATCCGAAGACGGACGCAGCACCTGGTTGGGACAGGCGCTCACACAGAGCTGGCAGGCAGTGCAATGGTCGTAGAAGGATTTGACGCTTCCGGCGCCGGGCGGAACGAGGCGCGTGCCGCGCTCGGGGGCCTGCTTGGGAAGCACTTCGGCGAGACCGCCCTGTCCGTGCTGGGCCTTGGCGGCCAGCGCGGTGCCTACGAACGCGGTCGTGGCCAAGAACGCCCGCCGGCCGGTGTCCGTCCCTCCGTCATTCCCAGCACCTTTCCCGTCATTCGCCGGCTTGACCGGTGAATCTCCTTTCTTGAACCCCACGAAGCGGTACTTCAGCGCCCCCTCCTTGCAGCGCTCCATGCAGTCGAAGCAGGCCACGCAGCGGGAGTAGTCGATCTGATGGTTCACGGTGTCGATGCAGGAGGCCTTGCAGCCCCGGCCGCAGCGGCCGCAGTCGATGCACTTGGATGTGTCGATGGTCGGGCGGAAGAGCGCGAAGCGGCTCACCAGGCTCAGGGTCGTGCCGACCGGACAGATGGTATTGCAGTATTCGCGTCCCCAGAACCAGGCGCAGCAGGCGATGAACACCAGCGTCACCAGGCCCGTGATCAGCAGCGGAACGGCGACGGAGCCCGAGACGATGCCGACGATGCTGCGCACCATGCGCCCGTAGGCGCTGTACGGTGCGATCAGGGCGATCAGCATCTGGCCGCTCACGAAGAGGGAGACCAGCGACAGGACCAGGAATCCGTAGCGCGCCCACTTGTGCTCCGGGACGTACACGTATTCAAAATGTTTGATGAGGTTCTTCGCGTCCGGGCCGGGTTTCTCCCCGCGCTCCTTCATGCGCTGCAGTTTGCGGACGCCGCGGTTGCGCTGCCACTTACCGATGGTGCGGCGCAGCCAGATTACGACGTCCTGGAAGACGCCCATCGGGCAGATGGTCGAGCAATAGACGCGCCCGAACAGGAAGCAGGCCAGCAGGATGATGGCGACCACGACGAAGTTCAGCGCGAGCGCCGAAGGCAGGAACTGGAGCTTGGCCATCCAGCCCCACCAGTTGTGGCCGATGCCCACGAAGAGCAGCGTGATCCCGGTGAAGAAGACCGCCGCCAGGGCAATACGGATTTTTCTTAACATACTGTGGATAAAAACGGTGTGTCCTACAAAGATAGCCGTTTTTTCAAAAAACCCTCGGCTACTGTGGAGGAATTTACCCACAGTAGTGGCAAAAAGTCAGGCTTCTGTGGAATGGAGTTTCTGGCGGCGGGTCTCGGCGGAGTCGTGGCCGAAGAGGAGGCGCGGGCCTTCGGCGGCCCGCCAGGCCTTGCTGTCGAACTGTTCCGGATCCCG
Organism: Bacteroidales bacterium; assembly: GCA_017535125.1. The sequence continues at coordinate 37,740 of JAFXUS010000037.1, forward strand.
CGGGCTCACATACGGTCCCTCATGGTCGATCACGAACGACAGATACGTAATCGGATACCCCTGTTCCAGGAACAGCTGCTCGTAAAACGTCTTCACTTCCCGGACAACTGGCTGGATGGCCGACAATGTTGAAGCCGGAGCGGCAGTCCCCCCAGAAAACCTTGCCACCCTCGGCACAGTAAGAGGGAGGGGCCCATCGTCAGATGGGAGGGGTCCGGCGCAGCCGGACGTTTTCAGGGGGGAGCTGCCGGCCGGCTCATTGTCGGCCGTGCCGTAGAGGTTTGTTGTACAGGCGAGGATGCGGAGGCCGTTGGCCTCGCAGACGGCGCGGGTGTATTCGTGCAAGAAACGGGAGTCGGTCTTGAGGTGGACGATGCCGCCCGGCTTCATGAAGCTGCGGTAGCGCTCCAGGAAGAGCGGCGAGCTGAGGCGCGAGTTTTCGCTGCGGTACTGCGGATCGGAAAAGGTCAGCCAGATCTCGGACACCTCGCCGGGCGCAAAAAACGCCGTGATGAATTCGACGCGCGTCCGCAGGAACGCCACATTCGGCATCGCATGCTCCGTCGCGTACTTCGCCCCCTTCCACAGCCGCGCGCCCTTGATGTCCACGCCGATATAATTCCGCTCCGGATCCCGCTCCGCCAGCGCCACCGTATACTCCCCCTTTCCGCATCCCAGTTCCAGAACGACGGGATTATCATTCTCAAATCTTTCTTTCCAGTTGCCTTTGACGGCATGGTCGCGGAGGTGGAAGTAGCCGTCGGCGAGGAGCTCCTGAGCGGAAGGCTGCAGGAGACAGGAGAACGTCTCGTTCTCCGCGAATTTGCGTAACTTATCGTGTCCCATCCTGCTTGCTGCAAATGACCCCGAGTCCCAGGAAATCCTCATCCACTCCGACCGGCCGCACGCTCAACTGCCAGTCGCCCGCCTGTGCGGGAACCATTCCGCTGCGGTACAGCTCCTTCGTGCCGCGCGGCTCCACGGCGCGCATGTAGACCGTCTCCGCGAAGCCGTCACCCGACGGCGCCAGCCACTGGACATTGAGCTGCAGGCTCTCCAGCTTCCGGTACTCGGTGCGGCTGTAAAACCAGAAATCGTACGCCGCCGTCGTGTCCGTCAGCGGCAGGGTATAGATATAGACGCCGTCGCGCGCCTCGTCACGCCGGACGAACTGCTCCAGCGTGTCAGGCTCCGCGCATGCCGACAGCGCCAGTCCGCAGACCAGCACCGCCAGGACGGCACCCGCGCAACGGCGCGTCATGATTACTCGGAAGATTTCGGCGGCTTCTGGCCGCCCTCCTGACGTCCCTTGTTCCGGCCGCCCCGGCCGCGGTTCTTCCCGCCGCGGGAACGCTTGCGCTTCGGCGCGTCGAAACGGCTGATGCTGTCGTCGCCGACCGCCGTCACGAACTCCGGCACGTACGGTTCCGGTTCGGAGCGGAGCGACTCCGGCTTCTCGCCGTTGCGGTTCATCTCAATGATGTCCCACACCTCGGCGGCGTCCAGCGGATACAGATCCGCATCGGAAGACTTGTCGTAAGAGAAATACATCACCTCGCGCAGGATGTCCGTCTTGCGCAGCCAGGCCAGGCCGTCCTCGAACTCCAGCGGTCCGTTGACCTTCGGAATGCGGGACTGCGCGTCCAGATAGGTGGCCACCTCATAATTGAGGCAGCACTTCAGCTTGCCGCACTGGCCCGCCAGCTTCTGCGGATTCAGCGACAGGTCCTGGCAGCGCGCGGCCGCCGTGGAAATGCTCTGGAACGAGGAAATATAATTGGCGCAGCACAGCTCGCGGCCGCAGATGCCCAGGCCTCCGATGAGGCCGGCCTCCTGCCGCGCACCGATCTGCTTCATTTCGATGCGGATGCGGAACTCCTCCGCGAACACCTTGATCAGCTGGCGGAAGTCGACCCGCCCGTCGGCGATGTAATAGAAGATGGCCTTCGAGCCGTCTCCCTGGAACTCCACGTCGCCAATCTTCATCTCCAGGCCCATCTCGGCGGCAATGCGCCGGGCCTTGATCATCGTGTCCTGCTCACGCGCGATGGCCTCCTGCCACTTCTCGATGTCGCTCTGGCGCGCCTTGCGGTAGATCCGGCGGAACTGCGCCGTCTCCGGGTCGATCCCCCGGGCGCGCATCTGGCGGCCGACGATCGGCCCCTCGAGCGTCACGATGCCGAGGTCCTGTCCCGTCGCGGCCTCCACGACCAGCAGATCGCCCAGACGGACGTTCTGCTGGGAATCATTGACGTAGAAGCCCTTGCGGGTGTTCTTGAAGCGCACCTCGAACAGGCCCCGCCAGGTGCCGTCGGATGCGTCCTTCAGCCAGTTGTAGTCCCCAAGCTTGCAGCAGCCGGCGCGATAGGTGCAGCGGGTCTCGCCCGTCTCCGCCTCGTGCGTCACCACGCAACCCCGGAAACAATCGTATTGAATGGATTCGTTTGTCGTCATATCTGTAAATACAAGCGGTCGGCCATGTCCGTGAAGAGGATCTTCATGTTGACGTTCCGGCCGATCAGTGTCTGTGTCCGGTTCATGACCTCCAGCGCCTGGCGCGGGAAAGTCTTGCGGCATTTCGCGGCCCAGTCGCGGGCCTGCGGGGAAATCTCCCCGGCACCTTCCACCCCCTGCTGCACCAGGAAAACCTGGCGGAAGCGGTCTGCCGCGAAGGTGCAGAAAGCTTTTGCCTGTTCGCGCGACGGCAGGGAAGCGATGCGCTCCGACACCTCCAGGGCGTCCGGCAGGTTCCTTCCGAGCAGCGCGCTCATCAGCTCGTCCAACAGGTCCGCATCCGCGAAAACGGGCCCCGCCGCCTCTCCGGCGGGACGGACACGGATGCGCTGGCAACGGGACGAGATCGTCGTCAGCACGCGCTCCATCTGGTGCGCGATCAGGAGAAACTGCGTCTGTGCTGGCGGCTCTTCGATCATCTTGAGCAGACGGTTCGCCGCCTCGGCGTTCATCCGCTCCGGCAGGTAGATGACCACCGCCCGCCAGCCCCCTTCCAGGGCGCTCAGCGACAGCTTCTCCAGCAGGCGGCGCGACTCGGCCACGGCGATCACCGAGTTCTTGCCCTCAATGCCCAGCGCCTCGGCGAGCTCCGCTTCGCGGAAATCGGGCCGTTCGGTCACCAGCTTGCGCATCGGCTCCATATATTGCTCGGAGAGCACGCCGGCCGCCGTCGGGAAGACGAAATGCACGTCCGGATGGATCAGCTTCGCGATTTTTCCGCAGGACGGGCAGCTGCCGCAGGAATCCCCGTCGTGCCGCTCGCGGCAGAACAGGTACTGCAGGAAGGCGAGCGCAAGCGGGAAGGCCCCGCCGCCGTCGTCCTCATGGAAGAGAATCGCATGCGGGATGCGGCCGGAATCCACCATGCCGACCAGCGCCTGCTTCACGTCTTCATTGCCCTGCACCTGCGCGAACGTCATACTTCCCGTCCCAGATTAAACTGTGCAATATGGATGAGCATCTGCTTCGCCGATCCGTCCGGGAACACGTCCAGCGCCTCCGCGGCGCGGGTGACCCATTCTTCGAGCCGCCGGTTGGCAAAAGCGATACCGTCGCGCTCGGCAACGAACGCACGGATTGCGTCACAATATTCCGGATGGGCGGGAATATCCCGCACCATCGCACGGATCTCCTCCTCACGCGGGGAACCCTCCAGGGCGCCCAGCAGGGGGAGCGTAATTTTCTGTTCCTTGAGGTCCACGCCGACCGGCTTGCCCAGGGCGTCCGTACCGGCATAGTCCAGGATGTCATCCTTGATCTGGAAGGCAATCCCGAACGCCGAGCCGAAAGCACGGGCGGCCGCACGCTGTTCGGGCGTAGCCGCCACGGAAACGGCCGCCGTCTCCGCCGCCACGCTGAAGAGCGAAGCGGTCTTGCAGTAGATGATCCTGAGGTAATCCTCCTCCGAAGTGTCGGCGCTGCTCGCCTTCTCCAACTGGAGCATTTCTCCCTCGGCGAGATCGGTCAACGTTCGCGCGAAAAGCGGAATCACGTCGTCATGGTGTTCCGAAGCGGAAATGACGGACACCGCGCGGGCCAGCCAGTAGTCCCCTACCAGCACCGCCGCGCCGGGTCCGAGCAGCGAACTCAACGTGGGGCGGCCGCGCCGTTCGGCGCTTTCGTCCGCCACGTCGTCATGCATCAGGGTCGCGTTGTGCAGCATCTCCGCGGCCGCGGCGAAACGGCAGCTGTCGTCCGTGACCGGACCGATCATCCGGGCGATAAGCATGGCTATCGCCGGGCGCAGCATTTTACCCGAATTGGAGAGGATGCGGCTGTTCGTCTCCTCGAGCAACCGCACGTCGGAGTGCAGGTTGCGATGGATCAGGTCCAGCACGCGGTCCCAATCCTTCCCGATGAAGTCGAATATCTCCTCCCTCTTGGTCATAACAGTTTTTCCAATTCAGCGACCGTCTCCGGGAAATGGACCATAGCGCGGGATGCCGCGTCCATCATCCCCCGCTCCACATAGCGGTCGAGCTGCAGCTTGAACGGATCGTAGAATCCGTCCATGTTGAAAATAATCACCCGGCCGGAATAACGGCCGAGCTTCGCCAGGCAATAGGTCTCGGCGACCTCATCCAGAGTCCCGATTCCGCCCGGCAGGGCGATGGCGAGGGAGGTTCCCTCCCGCATCGCATCCTTGCGCTCCGACATCCGGTCCGTCCAGATGCACTCCGTCAGGTGGGGATGCTCGAAGCCTTTCATGAACCGGGGGAGCACGCCGATCACGCGCACGCCGTGCGAGAGGGCCTCGTCACAGACATGGCCCATCGTGCCGCGCCACGATCCCCCCGACACGATATCATATCCAGCCAAACAAGCTGCGCGGACGATTTGCCGCGCAGCTTGATTGAAAGCCGGATCGATGTCGGAACTGGAAGAGCAATAGATAACTGCCCGTTTGTCCGACATGGCTGACTAGAAGAGCAGGGCTACGGAAGCGATGATGCCGGAAGCACCACGGCCGGCAACGGCGTCCGTGACCGTCGAGATCTTGGCATCCTTGGCGGCGCCCAGGTTCCAGAAGTAACGGGCAGACACCTGGACGTGCTTGATCAGCTCAACACCGGCGCCGATACCAACACCATACTCGAGTTTGTTCTTGACATCCTCCCACTTGAAGTTGGCGACCGACGTGTTGCTGGTAAGAGCATATCCGATGAACGGCTCGGCGATACCATAGATGCGGGCGAGACCAAGATCGAAACCGACCTGCACCTGAACGGGAATCTCAAGATAACCGGTCTTGTATTCAAATGCAGCCAGGTCGCTGACCTTGAAGGCGCCAAGTTTGGACCCCTTGACATTATAGATGATGGCCGGCTGGATAGCCAGCAAGGAACCAAACTGGATCTTGTAGGTCAGACCTACATGATACTGGGTGACATTCTGCACATCCGTAATGGCGTCATCGATGTTCGCCTTGGTAGAGGTGATACCAGCCACGACACCAAACTGTGCGTGCGCGCTCACTGCGATGAGCAGGGAAGCGATAACAACAAGTAACTTTTTCATTATAAAATTAGATTAAAAAAGTGATTACATCAATTTGCCGAGGCGCTCGATGATCTCCTGCTTGGGGATGACGCCCACGGTGCGGTCCGCCAGCTGTCCGTCCTTGAAGAAAAGCAGGGTCGGAATGTTGCGGATGCCATACTGGATGGCGATATCCTCGCAGTCATCGACGTTGCACTTGGCGACGACGGCCTTGCCCTCCATCTCCTTCGCCACTTCGTCCACGGTCGGGGAAAGGATGCGGCAGGGGCCGCACCAGGTGGCCCAGAAGTCGATCAGGACGGGCATCGGAGAGGCGAGAACTTCGCTGATATTGTTGGGATTGATAACTATTTCCATATGCTATATCTATCGGTTAGCATCTGCAAAGATAGTAAATTAATAGAAAGATTCAATATTCCAGACGAAAGCCCGGAGACCCAGGTCCGGCGCTTCCTTGTCCTTGGCGCCCAGCGCTTCGAGCAGCGGAGCGACTTTCTCGTCCGCCATCATCACGAGCAGCGCGTGGTTCATTTCCGGCCACGCATGGTTGCCGAAACGCGGGAATCCGTTGAAGTCCCCCTTTCCTTCCACACCTTCCCAGCGGGTGAACCCCCGCTGGCCGTGGGCGGCGAGCAAATCTACGATTTCCTGATTATAGGCCTGGTTGTAGGCGATGAACATGGCTTTCATTGGCGATTCCTCCTTCTTTCAAGTCTTCTTTCCATCCGGTTGGTGAACGAGCAGTAAACCGTCGGGATGAGCACGAGGGTGATGAGCGTGGAGACGGTCAGACCCCAGCATACCGTGACACCCAGTCCGCGCCACATCTCGGAACCCTCGCCTGTGCCGATGGCCATCGGGAGCATACCCAGCACGGTGGTCAGCGTGGTCATCAGGATCGGGCGCAGACGGCTCTTGGCCGCCGTCGTGGAGGCGTCGCGGATGTTCATGCCGCGCTCGCGGCAGAGAATGGTATAGTCGATGAGCACGATACCGTTCTTCACCACGATACCGATCAGGATGATGATACCGATGATGGACATCATGCCCAGGGCCATGCCCGTGATGCGCAGGCCGAGCAGCACGCCCACCAGGGCGAACGGCACGCTGAACATGATCACGAACGGGCCCATCAGGTTCTCGAACTGCGAGGCCATCACCATATAGACGAGCAGGATCATCAGGACGATCAGCACGGCCATCTGGCCGAACATCTCCTGCTGGTCCTCGTAGTCGCCGGCGATGACCGTTGAGATCTCGGACGGGATCACCATCCCCTCAAGGGCGCGGTTGCAGCTCTCCACGGCGTCGCTCAGGGCAGCGCCCTTCGCGACGATGCCGCGCACGGTGATCAGGCGCGAACGGTCCTTGCGCTCGATGGTCGGCGGCACCAGGCCCTCGACCACGGTGCCGAGTTCCTTCATCTTGACCGTGGCGCCTGTCGGCGTCGTGATCACGATGTTCTCCATGTCCTCGACGCTGGAGCGGTATTGCGGCGCGTAGCGCACGCGGATATTGTATTCCTCGCCGTCCTCCCGGTAGAGCGAGGCCACCGTACCGCTCATCGCCGCACTGAATGCGGACGCCGCGGTGGTGGAGTTGAGTCCGTTCAGGGCCAGCTTGGTGCGGTCAAAGTCCATGCGAAGCTCGGGCGTGTACTCCTCGCGGCTGATGGTCACCTGCGTAAAAGATCTTTCCTGCTTCAGGCGGGCCTGCAGCTCCTGCGCCACGCGGTCCGTCTCGGCGAAATCGAAGCCATAGACCTCCACCTCGACGGAGGAAGCGCCCATACCCATGCCCATGCCTTCGGACACCATGGTGCGGCGGATCTCCGGATATTGCGCACATATCTGACGCAGCACGTCGGAAATTTCGGCAGACGAGCGCTTGCGCGTGCTCGAGGTGCCGATGTTGAGGTTCAGCGAGATGATGTGCGTACCGTTGGTCTGCATGCTCGCAAAGGTATTGTCGGTATCGGCCTGTCCGAAGGTGGCGTTGAACACCTGGATCTCCGGCACGGCCGCGCTGATGTCCGCATAAAGGCGTTCGTAAACGCCGCGCGTGACGTCCTGCGCCGTACCCATCGGCAGGTTGATCGTGACGGTGAGGCGCTCGGAGTCGCCGCGCGGGAAGTATTCGGTCTTGAGGCCGGGTGCCAGCAGGACCATCGACAGCACGAACACGGCGGCGAAGCCCAGAATCACGATCTTGCGGCGCTTGGTGGCCCAGTGGATCACATGGGCATAGCCGCGGGAGATCTTGTCGATAAACTTGTTGATCGGGACGAAAATGGCGTTGTATGCCTTTCCGTGCGTCACGTCGCGCTTGAGCCAGCGGGAGCAGAGCATCGGCACGAAGGTCAGGGCGGCGGTCGTGGAGACGACCATGATGATGGACACGATCCAGCCCAGCTGACGGAACATGATGCCGGCCATGCCGTTGATCATCGTCAGCGGCAGGAACACGCAGAGCATCGTCAGCGTGGAGGCGATGACGGAGATACCCACCTCGCCCGTGCCGTGCACGGCCGCCTCTTTCGGTTTCTCGCCGCGGGCGATGTGCGAGGACACGTTCTCCAGTACCACGATGGCGTCGTCCACGACCATGCCGATCGCGATGGTGAGGGCCGACATCGAAATGATGTTCAGCGTGTTGCCGGAGGCGAACAGATACATCAGCGAAGCCAGCAGGGCCAGCGGGATCGAGAGGACGATGATGATGGTGGACTTCCAGTTGCCCAGGAAGATGAAGACCACGAGCATGACCACCAGGAAGGTGATGAGGATGGTCTCGACGAGCGTCCGGATGGTGTTCTTGATCTCGCGGGAGCCGTCGATGATGGGCGTGATCTTCACGTCGGAAGGCAGCGTCTTCTCGATCTGGGCCAGCTGCTTCTTGACGCCTTTGATTACGTTCACCGTATTGGCGTCGCTCTGCTTCTGGATGATGATGCGGGCGGACCGTTCACCGTTGGTGTAGGACTCCTGCTCGCGCTCCTGCTGCCCGTCGGTCACGGTGGCCACGTCGCGCAGGTACACGGCCCGGCCGTTCATCGCGCCGACCACGATGTCCAGCAGCTCGGACGGATCGGAGAATTCCTTCTGCACGCGCAGCGTGTAGGTCTCGGAACCGATATCGATATTTCCCGAAGGGAGGTTGCGGTTCTCGGCCGAGATCACGCTCGCGATGGAGCTGATGCTGAGGCCGTAGGACTGCAGTTTGTTCGGATCGCAATAAACCTGGATTTCGCGTCCGGGAGCGCCGCTCACGGACACCGTACCCACGCCGGAGACGCGCGCCAGCGGGGTGGATACCTTGTCGTCCAGGATCTTGTCCAGGCCGGACAGGCTCTCGTCCGCCGTGGCGGAGAGCAGCATGATCGGCATGTCGGAGGCGCTGAACTTGAAGATGACGGGGTTCGACACGCCGTCCGGCAACATCGAATTGACCATGTCCAGCTTGTCACGCACGCTGTTGGTCGCCGCTTCGATGTCCACGCCGTAGCTGAACGTCAGCGTCAGCAGGGAGATGTTCTCCTTGGACTGGGAGGTCATCTCCTTCAGGTCCTCGACGCCGTTCAAGGCGTTCTCCAGGACCTTGGTCAGGTTGGTCTCGATCTCCTGCGCGTTGGCGCCCTGATACGACGCCATCACCATGATCGTATTGGAGTCAAACTCCGGGAGCAGGGCGATGGACGTCCGGCTCAGGGAAAAGACGCCAAGGATCGCGAGGGCGACGAAGAGCAGCGTCGTCGTGACGGGATGTTCGACCGCGGATCGGTAGATACTCATCGTTTGACCTCCACTTTATCGCCGGACTTGAGGTTGGTGTGGCCTCCGGTAAGCACCAGCTCGCCTTCTTCCAGACCGGAAAGGATCTCATACTGGCTGCCGAAATGGCGGCCTGTCTCCACCGTACGGACGGACACGGTGTTGTCGGCGTTCAGCACGAACACGGTCCGCTGGCCGGAACCTTGCAGTTTCATCACGGCCGCATCCGGCACGACGATGCTCCGGGCGGCGCCGTAATCCACCGTCACGCGGGCGTACATGCCCGGACGGAGTTCGCGCTTCTCGTTAGCCACGCGCACTTCCGCGTTGAAGGTATGGGAAGCGGGGTCGATCGTCGGATAGAGACGCACGATGGTGCCCGTATAGCTACGGCCCGGGAGGGCGTCGGCTGCGATGGCCACCTTGTCGCCGCGCTTCACCTTGGTATAATCCGCCTCGGAAATGGGGACCAGCAGCTTCACCGGCGTGATCTGCTGGACCGTATAGATCGGCTGGCTCATCGAATAGAGGTCGCCGCGGTCATAGTTGCGGGCGGACACCACGCCGCTCACCGGGGCGCGCAGGATGGTATTCTCCAGCAGGTTGTCATAGCTGCTCTTGGACACCTTGAAAGCGAGTTCGAGGGCCTCGTAGTCCGACTGCGAGACACCCCCCTCGTCGAAAAGCTGCTTCACGCGGGCGAGTTCGGTCTCGTCGTTCTTGAGCCGCAGTGCGGCCTGGTCGAGCTGCACGCGGTCCATTTCGGCGAGCACCTGGCCGGCTGCCACGAAGTCGCCGACCTCGACGTTCAGTTTCTGGATGCGTCCGCTGCTCAGCGGCGCGATATTGTTGACCACGTTGGCCTGGACGGAAGCGGAATAAACCGCGTCGCGGGCGACCTGCTCTTTCACGGCGGCGGTCACGGAGACCACCGGCGTCGCGTTCATGGCTGCCATCATCGGGTCCATGGCCGGTGCGCCGGACTGCCTTTGGCCGCAAGCGGCGCAAACAAGGGCGCACAGACTGATTCCTATTGCACTAATCTTATTCATGGGTGTATGTTTTATTCAGTTGGACGTTGCCTTCGGCATCGATGAAATCGGCGCCGAGCGTGTTCTCGAGGCCGGCCTTCGCCACGACGAAGCTGTAAACGGCCTGGCAGACGCCGAGCTGCGACTGGGTCAGCGCATACTGGGCGTCGTTGAGATCGGTAAGCGTGCTGCGTCCCACGTCGTAGGACTTGGCAGCGATGTCATAGGCCTTCTGCGCCGTCTCGGTGGCGGTACGGGCGGAGCTATAGCTCTTCATCGCCGTTTCCATCTGGTTGAGATACTGGCGGATGGCGATCTTGAGCTGGCGTTCCGTATTGGTCCGCTGCACATCCAGCTCCCGCGCCTGCACCTTGGCCTGGCGGACGGCATTCAGCCGCTGGCCGCCGGAGAAGATGGGCACCGACAGGCTCAGCCCCACGAAGGAGTACGGGGACCACTTGTATTCGCTGAACTTGAAATCGTTGGTCATCGCGTTGAGACTGTAATTGAAGGACAGCGCAAGCGTGGGCAGGTAGGCATACTGCTGGATCTTGATCGCGTCGGCGAGCTGCTCCGCCTGGATGGCCAGCTGGCGCATCGTGGAATTGTTCTCCAGCGTGAGTGTCTCGCTTTCATACATGTCGTAGAGCATGTGCTCCGCATAGTCGTCCAGGTCGCCGGCCACGTCGATTTCCGTGTCCAGGTTGACACCCATCACAGCTTTCAGCTGCCACAGGGCCAGGATGACCGCGCTCTCCGAATCATAGACGTTCGGGATGGCGTTCGCAAGCGTCGTCTTGGCGCGCGTGAGGTCCAGTTCCGAAGCACGCTGGGCGTTGTAGCGGCGCTGGATCTGCTCGCAGTTCGCCAGGGCGTTCTCGTAGGCGGACCTGTACACTTCGAAGGCTTTCTTGGCCAGCAGGCAGGCAAAGAATGCCTGCTTGACCTGGTTCACCGTCTCGAGACGCGAGCTCCGCGCCTTCTCGACGGCCAGCTCGACGTCCTCGTCGGACACGCGCAAGTTCTTCCAGAGCTGGGCGTTGACCAGCGGCATGCTGGCGCTCAGGCCCATGGACCAGGTATTCCAACGGCCGACCTCGATTCCGCCGCCGGTACCACCGGTGCCGCCGATGTCGAAGTCCATGTACATGACTTGTTTCTTGATGGTACGCTGATAGGATCCGCTCCCGCTGATCTGCGGGAAGAGGGATGCGTACGTCCCTTTGCGGGCATAGCCCGTCCGTTCTATCTCCATGTCCGCCACCTGGACGGAGGCATTCTCGCTGAGCGCGATCCGCAGCGCGTCCTCCAGGGTGAGGACCGCCGGCGTGGAAGTCGTATCAACTGCCTGGGCGGCGGCGAGAAGCGGGAAAAGAAGGGTGATTACTAACGATATCGATCTCTTCATATAACTATTTTCGCGCGCAAAGATATGCAAAAATTATGCTATCTTTGCATCAAACCATTAATTTATGTACAGTCTTCTCTCCGTGCACTGGCACGTCAACCCCATACTATTCCAGATCGGTTCGCTCGAGGTCCGCTGGTACGGCCTGCTATTCGTGTCAGGCTTCGTCATCGGCTGGTACCTTTTCAAATGGTTCTTTACCCGGGAGAAGGTGGACACCAAACTGATGGACCCCTGCCTGTACACCCTGCTGATCGCCACGATCGTGGGCGCCCGCCTCGGCCACTGCATCTTCTACCAGCCGGATTACTATTTCGGCTCCTGGGCCGGGTTCTGGGAGATTTTCATGCCCTGGAAGGGCGGCCTCGCCAGCCACGGAGGCGCCATCGCCCTGCTCCTCGCGATGTGGTGGTTCGCGAACCACTACGGCAAGAAGAATGATTTCGACTTCCTCTGGATCATGGACCGGCTCTGCATCGCCGTCGCCTTCGCGGGCTGCATGATCCGCCTCGGCAACCTCTTCAATTCCGAGATCTACGGCGACGTGACCACGCTCCCCTGGGGCTTCATCTTCGACCTGCGCGGCGAGACCGAGCCCAAGCACCCCACGCAGCTCTACGAGGCCTTCACCTACCTCCTGCTGGGCCTGATCATGGTCTGGATCTACAAGAACAAGCTGGACAAGGTCCACCGCGGTTTCTTCTTCGGCTTCTTCCTGTTGGGCTGCTTCGGCTCCCGCTTCCTGATCGAGTTCATCAAGGAGCCGCAGGTCGAGTTCGAGCAGACGATGGCTCTCGACATGGGACAGCTTCTCTCCATCCCCTTCATCATCGCCGGCATCGCCCTGCTGGTCTATGCCGCCAAGGCTAAAAAACCGGCCGCGGTCGTTCACCCGCAGCCGGTCAAGAAAGAAGCGACGCACTATGCGCGTCCGCTAGGGAATTAATCTACAAAGACATACCACTGGTCTTCGCCGAAGAGCTGAAGCTGATCGCCCTGCTGACGCAGGCCGTAAATATTCTTGCTCTCGGGAGCGGAGTGGTTGAACCAGAGAATGACGTTATCGTGCAGGTCGAAGGCGATGCAAAGCAGTTCGGGAATCCCGTAGAGGCCTTCGTCGTCCACATTCCATACGCTGTCGCTGCCGTACTCCGGGTCGATATTGGCCGTCTTCACGTAGGTAGCCTTGACCTTCCCGCCCAGAATCCACGCGATTACGACCATCGCCTCGCCGTCCTTGGGTTCGAACTCGAAGATGCCCACGCGGCCGTCTTCTTCCCGCAAGTTGCCGATGTAGCGTGACTGCACGAGGGTACGGCCGTAGCGAGTCGACATCTGGGTCTCGAGCGCGGCGCTCATTGACTGCTCCTTCTCGCCCCATTTCCAGCGGCTGAACGGCGGGAAACGATGGAATGCGGCGAAGCGGCCATCCATGGCGAGACCGATCACCTCCATGGCGTCGTAGCCGCGGAACATATCCTTCTTGACCGCGCTCGGCACGCGCATTTCGTAGTACACGCCCTGCATGCCCTTGTTGTCCGCCAGCCAGGGGTTGTAGCCCCACTTCCGGTCTTCGTCCGACGAGAGATCCTCGTCGAAGGTCAGCGGCGCGTAGTTGTGCTTGAAGAACATCCAGAGAGGCGTCGTGCGGTCCCACTCCTCCACCTTATCCTGGCGCACGAACAGCTGCATGTTGTCGCTGGGATAGACATAGCCCGGAAGGCCGTAACCGCCGGACCAATAGTAATGCATGCCGCTGCGGTAGAACGCGGACGGGCCGACATACTGCGTGCTGCGGTCCCAGTTTACGTCCGTCACGGCTTCATTACCCCAGAAAGCCTTCGCGGCCACGCCCGCGACCCGGAGCGTCTCTCCGTTGACGCGCACGGCCTCCGGAACCTGAATCGTACCGGAATAGCGGCCACCTTCGCAGAGCTCCAGCTCCGTGCCCTCGCTGATGAAATGATAACGGTAGCCGTCGCTGCCGGTCACATAGCTGGTGGATCCGTCTTCCGCCACCTCGACTGTCCCTTCCACGGTCTGCGCATGGGCAGACCACTGGCCAGAAACAAGGGCCGGCAGCAACAATGCCACCAGCCCTGTTACAAACAATCTTTTCATTGCTTGAAAAGAATATGGACTTACTCGGCCTTCGGGGCCTCCGCAGCAGCCACGGGAGCCGCCTCGGGCGCCTTCTTGCTCTTGCTGACGAGGAAGTAAACCAGGGCAGCGATCACGACGGCCAGGGCGATGGCCAGGACCGGACGGTAGGCCACCCAGGCGATCAGGATCACGAGCAGGGACCAGATGAAACCGACCACGCCCGTCACGAGGTTGACACCCAGTTCGCCGACCTTGGCCAGCGGCGGGAGCACCTTGAGGAGGGTGACGAGGATGCTGAACATCATGCGGAGCGCAGCGATCACCAGGATGATACCGAGGATGCGGAGCACCCAGAGGAGCATCTTGTTAGCCGCCTTGGCGGACTCGAACATGGCCTCCATGGAATGGTCACCCATCTGGAGGGTCATCATCTGCTTGCCGTTCTTGTGCTTGAAGGGCTCGAAAGTATTGCCGTTCACCTTGCCGATGATGGAAGCCAGACCGCCGTCAGCCTGCTTGAAGCTCACGCGGACGTCGCCGACGGCCGGGGTGTTCGGGTTCTCACCGTAGTAGATCACGTTGTCGCTCACGAAGGTATCGACATCGTTTCCGAGGGAAGCCGGGAGGCTGACAGCCGTGGAGGCTGGGATGGAGTTCACCATCGACTGCGGGAGGACATAGGCGCCGAAAGTAACGTTGGAAGCCTCGACCTCGTTGTTCTTCACGGTCGTGCGGACATAGTTGCTGCCCTGATAGTCAGGATCCTTGAAGCTGTCGGAATCGACCGGGGAGCTCACCCACTCCTTGCTGTAGGTGTAGGTCGTGGTGGTCTCCTGACCGCCGCCGATCTTGTCCTTGGTCTCGGACTGGGAATGCTCCACCCACTGATAATACTCAACGGAGCGCTCCAGGCGGACGGCGTTCACGGACACACCGTAATCGGGATCCGTCAGGATCTCATCGGTCTGCGCCACGGCCGTGGCGTGGATCAGCTGTCCGTTGAGGGAAGCGTCCAGCGAGGAGACGTCTGCGACGTCCACGCAGGCGGACTCAGCCGATTTGATCATCTTGGAGGTTTTGACCGCGTTGCCTTCGTTCCACCACAGGAGAACGGTCGCGGCGACAAAGAGCACGAGGCCGGAGACAATCCCCTTGAGGGAGTTGCCAAGCCGGGTGCCATAACTTGTCTTAGTTACTTCTTGGTAGGCCATACACTATAATTTTAAAGGTTTTAGAATTGCTTTTTCCGATGAATTAGCCACGAATCGCCGCGATGCCCGGGAGTTCCTTGCCTTCGAGGGCCTCAAGCATGGCGCCGCCGCCCGTGGAGACATAGCTCACCTTCTCGGCGTAACCCATCTGGGTCACGGCAGCGACGGAGTCACCGCCGCCCACGAGGGTGTAGGCGCCCTTCGCCGTGGCCTCGGCGAGGTCTTCGGCGATCTGGAGCGTACCCTTGGCGAAGGTCGGCATTTCGAACACACCGACGGGGCCATTCCACAGGACGGTCTTGGAACCGAGAATGACTTCCTTCCACTCCTTCAGCGAAGCGGGACCGGCGTCCATGCCCTCCCAACCGTCGGGAATGTTACCGGACGGGACGACCTGCGTCTTGGCGTCGTTGCTGAAATCGTCGGCGATGACGGTCTCGGCGGAGAGATAAATCTTCACACCCTTCTCCTTGGCCTTGGCCAGAATCTCGAGGGCCTGCGGCATGAGGTCGTCCTCGTGGAGGGAGTTGCCGATCTTGCCGCCCTGGGCCTTCACGAAGGTGTAGCCCATGCCGCCGCCGATAATCAGGTTGTCCACCTTCTCGAGCATGTTCTCGAGCACGGCGAGCTTGGAAGAGACCTTGGAGCCGCCGATGATGGCGGTGAAGGGATGCTGGGCGTTCTTCAGCACGTTGTCGATGGCCTTGATCTCACCTTCCATAAGGTAGCCGAACATCTTGTCGTTGGGGAAGTAGTCGGCGATGAGGGCGGTGGAAGCATGGGCGCGGTGGGCCGTGCCGAAAGCGTCGTTGATGTAGCAGTCAGCGTAGGAAGCGAGGGTCTTGACGAAGTCCTTCTGGCTGGCCTTGACGACAGCTTTGGCGGCCTTCTTCTCCTCGTCGGTGGCATCCTCGGCGAGTCCGCGGGGCTTGCCTTCCTCCTCGGCGTAGAAGCGGAGGTTCTCGAGCAGCAGGGCCTCGCCCGGCTTGAGGGCGGCCACTTCGGCCTGGGCCTTCTGGCAGTCGGCGGCGAATTTCACCGGGGCGCCGAGGCACTCGGCCACATGATTCACGATGTGCTTGAGGGAGAACTTGTCGGTCACGCCCTTCGGACGTCCGAGGTGGGACATGATGATGAGGGAACCGCCGCCCGCGAGCACTTTCTTGAGGGTCGGCATGGCCCGGCGGATGCGGGTGTCGTCCGTAATTTCAAACTGCTCGTTGAGGGGAACGTTGAAGTCCACGCGCACGATCGCCTTCTTGCCGGCGAAATCGTAGGAATCGATGTGTTGCTGCATATTGAGTTGATTTAAGTTTCCAAACTGCAAATATAACAATTATTTCCGTAACATGTCACGGCACAGGATCGTACCCGGAGCCTCCCCAGGGGTGGCAGCGGAGAATCCGCTTAAGACTCAGCCAAAATCCTTTAAGGGGGCCGTATTTGCGGAAGGCCTCGAGGGCATACTGCGAGCAGGTGGGGGTAAAGCGGCAGGTCGGCGGCTTGAGCGGCGAGATGCACAGCTGATAGAATTTTATCAGCAGGATGAAAGGCGCGGAGAGTATCCGCTTGCAGACCTGGACGAACGTCATACGGAAGGAGATTCGCCGGTCGAGCCGGCGAATGACGGGGTTGTCGAACCGGCAGACCGGGCGATGCGACCGAGAATATCGGCGACTTCGGCGTAGAGAGTGGCGAAGTCGGCGATTTCCGGATGGGCGTAGGCAAGCAGCAGGTCGATGCCGGTGACGCCGAGCAGCTCCTTCTGCAACCGGTAGGCTTCGCGCATGCGGCGCTTCAGCAGGTTGCGCTTGACCGCGCGCTTGAAGAACTTCTTCGGCACGGACACCATCAGGCGGTTGAGGCCGGTCTCATGCCCCGCCGACCAGCAGAAACGCAAGTGCGGCGTGGTGCCCCATTTCCCGGAGGAAATGAGTGCGGAGACGGTTGTCTTCCCGCACAGCCTTTCCTCTTTGGTGAGAGTATGGCTTTGCGGAACGGACATCTAGCGGACGGATTGGAGGTAGAGTTCGACGGCCTTGCTGATGGACGTGGCCTCCGGCGTGGGGGCCTTGAGGGCAATCTCGTAGCCGGCATCCTCCATGGCCTTGACCACGGCTTTGCCGAAAGAGATGAACTTGAGCGAGCCCTGCTGGAAATCGGGATAGTTCTCGTGCAGCGACGCCACGTCGGCAGGGTTGCACAGGACGGCGATGTCGAAGCCGGCCGGATTCGTCTCGTGCAGGTCCTGCGGGACGGGCTTGACGAACACACCCACGGTGTAGTCCAGTTTGGCGGCCTCGAACAGGGTCGTCATCGGGGTGATGTCGGAACCCTCGGTCGTGGCGATGAGGAATTTCTCGCCCTTATGCTTGGCGGTGACGAGCGCGACGATGGATGCCGGGGCGCCGGTGCCGTAGAAAATCTTGCGCTTGCGGTAGACGATGTGCTTCTGCAGGTACATGGCGACCGCCTCCGTGGAGCAGAAATACTTCATCGTCTCGGGCACCTTGAAACGCATTTCTTCGCACAGCTTGAAATAGGCGTCGATGGCGTGGCGCGAGGAGAAGACGATGGCGGTATAATCGGGCAGGTTGATGTGCTCAGCCCGGAATTCCTTGGCGGAGAGCGGTTCGATGAGGAAGAACGGCTGGAAAGTCAGTTCGGCCCCGAACCGGCTCTGCAGAATCTCGTAAGCCGCGAGATTGGACGGGACTTGCTGGGATATCAGGATCTTCATCTTGCTGCGATAGTTGGTCAAAAATACACTACAACTGCTACCAATAAGGCTGCTGGAATTAATTCAAGCGCGCAAAGATACAAAAATGTTGACAATCCAGCGCCATGCGCCGCCAAAATTTGACCGGAGCGCAAGGTGGAGAGGCCCCAGATGGCCGCAATCAGGACGCGGAAGATCGTCCGCCCCAGGTCTTCGCCCAGGGGGAAAACCAGGAGGACGGCCGTGACGAGAAGCATCAGCGGGAACAGCAGCAAGAGGTAATTGTAGAGGTTGTGCCGCAGGGTAGTGACGACCTCGCCGCTCATCCGGCGGGGCCGGAAAATGGCATGGAAGAGGGCGCGGACGAGCACGAAGGCGGCCACCAGGCAGATGGTCGCGGGAGCGCTCCAGACCGGCGGGATGGCGTCCCAGAAAGCGGGCCGCAGCACCGCGAAACGGTCCAGCACCAGGCAGAACGGCAGCGAGAGGCTGAAAGCCAGGAGGTTGCGCAGGCGCGCCGTGCCGAGGCTGTGCTCGAGCGCCTCGGCGCCGCGGACACGGCTGTAGCAGTAGAGCAGGTGCGGAATGAGGCGGAAAAGATCGAGCAGGTGGACGATCAGCAGGGCCACGGCCGCGACGGCGAGGATACGGTTCAGTACGATGTCGGTCCAGAGCGGCTCCGCCGCCAACCCTTCCAGCGGGCTGGCGGACATATTCAATATGCCGCTTTTGAAGACCTCTTCCATCGCCTAGTTGCCGCGCTTGACCTGGTAACCCATGGTGCCGAGCAGGGTGACGAGCTTGTCACGCAGGTCCCCCTGCATGAGGATCTGTCCTTCCTCCACGGTGCCGCCCACGCCGCACTTGGTCTTGAGCGTCTTGGCGAGGGCAGACAGGTCGGCCTCGCGGCCGACGAAGCCGTCCACGAGCGTGACCTGTTTGCCGGCGCGGCGGCGCCGGTCGATGCGGACGATCAGGCGCTGCTTCCCGGGCGGAAGCGTGTCCGCCTCGGGGGCGTCCTGCGCCGTTTCGTACTGAAAGTCGGGATTGGTGGAATAAACCACTCCCAAACGGCTTTTCCAGTCCTGTTGTGCCATCGAATGGGATAATTTTTGCAAAGATACAGATTTTTAATTGTACATTTGTAGGCTATGACTGAGAAGAATTTTACCCTGTGGAACCGGATATGTGCCGCGCTTGCTTTCGTGGTGTCTGCCGTCACCTATCTGCTGACCATAGAGCCCTCCGCTTCCTACTGGGATTGCGGCGAGTTCATCGCATCGTCGTATAAGCTCGAAGTGGGGCATCCCCCGGGAAACCCGGTTTTCCAGTTGTTCGCCCGCATTTTTACGCTGTTCGGCGACAACATGCACGCCGCGATTCTCGTGAACGCGATGAGCGCGCTGTGTTCGGCGCTGACGATCCTCTTCCTGTACCTGACCGTCGTCTGGCTGGCGAAGCGCCTGGTGCGTCCGGCGGCAGACGGCAGCTACAGTACGGCGCAGGCCGTCGCCATTTTCGGATCCGGACTTGTGGGCGCCCTGGTTTACACCTTCTCCGACACCTTCTGGTTCTCCGCCGTGGAGGGCGAGGTGTACGCAATGTCTTCGCTCTTCACCGCGCTGGTGTTCTGGCTGATGACGCTGTGGTATGACCGTGCCGACGAGCCGCACGCGCTGCGCTGGATCGTGCTGATCGCCTTCCTGATGGGTCTCAGCATCGGCGTGCACCTGCTGAACCTGCTGGCCATCCCGGCCCTGGTGTTTATGTACTACTACCGTCAGCGCGAGGATAAATCCTTTACCTTCTGGGAGCTGGTGAAAATATTTGCCGTAGGCGTGGTGATCCTGGGCCTGCTGGTCTTCCTGTTCATCCCGTACCTGCCCAAGCTGGCGGCGTACTTCGACCTCTTCTTCGTCAATGTGCTCGGTCTGCCGTACAATACCGGCGCCGCCTTCTTCCTCGCCGCGCTGCTGGCGCTGCTCTTCTGGGGGCTCTTCCGCACCCTGAAGAAGGAGAAGGTCTTCCTCAACACGGTGCTACTCTGCACCACGACGATCGTCATCGGCTTCTCCGTATTCAGCATCGACATCATCCGCTCCTGCGCCAAGACGCCGACCAATGAATACCAGCCCGACAACGCCTTCACCCTCGTGCGCTACCTGTCCCGCGAGCAGTACGGCTCCACGCCGCTGGTTTACGGACAATACTACGGCGCCCCCTACGAGCTCAAGACGACGACTTACTGGGCCCCGCTGGACGGGAAATACAAGAAAGTCGAGGGTCCGATCGACGCCCGCTACACGGCCTCCGGCAAGATGCTCTTCCCGCGCATGTGGAGCACGAGTGCGGACGGCAGCTATGAGCGTTTCTACGAGACCTATACGAACGGGAAGGGCAGGCGCGTCCCCGGGGCGACGGCCCGCAAGCCGTCCTTCGGCGCCAACCTCAACTTCTTCTTCGACTACCAGATGAACTGGATGTACTGGCGCTATTTCATGTGGAATTTCGCCGGACGGCAGAACCAGATCCATTCGCCCAGTCCGGGCGACATCTTCCACGGAAACTGGGAGAGCGGCGTGAAGTTCATCGACGACATCCGCCTGGGCGACCAGGTGGACGCGCCCGACACGCTTGCGAAAGACAAGGGCAAGAATCATTATTTCTTCCTGCCCCTGCTGCTCGGCCTGCTGGGCCTCTTCTTCCAGTTCGACCGCGACAAGCGCGGCTGCTGGCTGACCTTCCTGATGTTCTTCATGACGGGTATCGCCATCGTGCTGTACCTCAACCAGCCGCCCTATCAGGTGCGCGAGCGCGACTACGCGTACGCGGGATCCTTCTATTTCTTCAGCGCGTGGGCCGGATTGGCCGTGGCGGCGCTCTTCAGCTGGATCGACGGCGCCCGCAAAGGCCGCGGCAGCCTGTTGACGGCCGGCGCCCTGACGGGACTGTGTCTGCTCGTGCCCGTGCAGATGGCCGCGCAGAACTGGGACGACCATGACCGTTCCAACCGCCGCACGGCGGTGGAAATGGCCCGCAACTACCTCAATTCCGTCGGGGAGAACGGCATTCTCGTGACCCATGGAGACAACGACACCTTCCCGCTCTGGTACGCCCAGGAGGTGGAGGACATCCGCACGGACGTGCGTATCTGCAACACCTCGCTGCTCGGCACCGACTGGCACATCGACCAGATGAAGTGGGCGTGCAACAAGTCCGCTCCGCTGCCCCTCACCGTGGGTCCGGAGCAGTATCTCTACGGGACCAACGAGTGGGTGCCGATCTACGACACCCAGGAGCGCGAGATGACCATCGCCGACGTGATGGCCGTCTTCAAGCATCCGCAGATCAAGGCCCCGATGACCAGCGGCCGCAAGGTGGACTACATCCCTTCGCGCAAGATCGTCCTGCCGGTCAACCGGGAGAACGTCATCAAGTCAGGCATCCTGGACGAGAAATACGCCGCCCAGATCCCGGATTCGATCGTGCTCACGATCTCCAAGGACAAGGAGTACCTCACCAAGCCCGAGCTCTTCCTGCTCGACCTGCTGTCGGGCTACGAATGGGACCGTCCGCTCCATTTCCTCAACATGGGCGGCGACCTCAACGTCGGCATCAAGGAGTATCTCGAGTACACGGGCTATTCCTATAAGTTCGTCCCGATCAAGAACAAGACCACGACCGCCGAGGCGAGTTTCGTAGATACCGACGAGCTGTACCGCCTGATGACGCAGGTGTACAGCTGGGACGACCTGGCCCGCGACGACTACTTCATCGACTACCAGAACATGTACACGCACCTCGGCGTGATGTCCATCCGCAGCATGTTCGTGACCTGCGCCGACGCTTTCATGAAGGCGGGCGAGGACGAGCGGGCGCTGGAAATGGTGGACAAGGCCGCCGATATCATGCAGCACTATCCGCTGGAGACCGTCCCGCTCGGCTTCTCGGGCAACGACTACATGGTCGTTTCGATGATCGAGCATTATTATATGCTGGGCGAGCCGGAGAAGGCGCGCATGCTGGCGACGCAGCTCGGATCGGAGCTGCTGCGGAGCGCCAAGTTCTATATCGAATTCTACGACTGGGCCCAGGAGGACTTCGAACTCGTGGGGCAGTACATCTATTTCCTGTCCGACGTGATGAAGAAGGCCGGCGACGCGGAACTGGCGAACCAGCTAGCCGACGGCCTCATGAGCCTGGTGGATGCGGCATCAGCGGCGCTGGACGAGTCATAAGCTGAACGACATGGCAGAATTCCCTTCCCCTTCCTGGTCGGACTACGAGCTGTTGGACAGCGGCGCAGGCGAGAAGCTCGAGCGCTTCGGTGCCTACGTGCTCGCGCGTCCTGAGCCCAAGGCCCTGTGGGACAAATCCCTTCCCGAGGCCGAGTGGCGCAGGCTCTCGCATACGACCTTCACGCCCGGCGCCGGTTTCGGCAAGGCCGGCAAGGAGGACAGCGGCACCTGGAACCGCCTCCGCAAGATGGAAGACCAGTGGTGGATACGCTACGCCAACGCGGACGGCCTGAAGATGGATTTGCGCCTCGGGCTCACATCGTTCAAGCATGTCGGCGTGTTCCCGGAGCAGGCGCCCAACTGGGACTGGATCTACCGGCAGACCCGCGCGCTTGCGGCGAAAGGCGGCACCCCGCGCGTGCTGAACCTGTTCGCCTACACGGGTGCAGCGTCGCTCGCCGCCAAGGCGGCCGGTGCTGACGTAACGCACCTGGACTCCGTCCGGCAGGTGGTCACCTGGGCACGCGGAAACATGGAGCACAGCGGCCTGGACGGCATCCGCTGGGTGGTTGAAGACGCGATGAAATTCGCCCGGCGCGAGGCGCGCCGCGGCAACCGCTACGACGGCATCATCCTCGATCCGCCGGCCTACGGCCACGGGCCGGACGGCGAGAAATGGAAGCTGGACGAGTGCCTCTTCGAGATGCTCCGCAGCGTCGGGGAGATCCTCGCGCCACAGGACGCTTTCCTGGTACTCAACCTCTACAGCAACGGCTACTCCGCCCTGCTGGGCGAGACGGTACTCCGCCAGGCGATGCGCGTCGGTACGGTCGAAAGCGGCGAGCTTGCCCTGAACGACCGTTTCAACAAAGCGCTGCCGCTGTCCATCGTGGTACGAATGACGCGCTAGCTTAATTCAATCTTCTGTAAACCCCCAGCAGATACCGCCGGAGGGGGCGCAGGATGCGCCATAGGCGGGCTTTTCCGGGACGGACGCGCCGACCGGAAGGACGGATGATCTCCGTCACGGTGCCGATCACGTCAGCGGCGGAGCAGTGCTCCGTGCCGGCCAGATTGCCGTCGCCCATCAGGGTCAGCGCGTCGCCGTCGGCGGCGATGACCCGATGCAGCAGATACCGCTCCCCGATGCGCACGAGTACGACGTCGCCGACGGCGACCGTCTCCCGGCGGCAGAGCACCACGCGGTCGCGTCCGCCATGGAGGAACGGGAGCATGCTGTTGCCGGTGGGAATGATGACCGCCTCCCGGCCTTCCCGCAGAACGGCCGCCACCTCGCCGAGGAGGATTTCGTTCGGGAGCGTCTTCTTATCCATCGACCGTTTCCTGACAGAGCCGGGCGGCCGCTTCGTCCGGCAGACATTCCAATTGATAACAGGGCACCTGCTGCGCAATCACGGACAGGGTCTCGTGCTGCGCGTCGGCCAGCGCCCGGATGGGGCGGAAACCGGAACAGGAAGCCATCACGGAGCTGTAGGCATGGACCGTACCGAGGCGCTCGATGCGGTTCTGCGGCGCCTGCCGCAGCCGGACGACGGCGCCCACGGGCGCGTCCTGTGCCTTGTAGCAAGGCGTCTTGCCGCTCCACGGCGAACCGTACACGCGCACCACGCCGTCCACGACGCGCAGCACCGGATTATCGTCATTGAGCAGTTCCGTTCCGGGAATATGATCCAGCCACAGGCGGCTGTGCGTACTCTTGCCGGTGCCGCTCCTGCCGAGGAACAGGAAGCCGCGCCCGCCGTGCAGCACTGCGGAAGCATGCAGCTCCAATGCGGCGTACGGCGCCGACGCGAAGGCGAACAACAGCATCAGCGCATTGTTGACGGCAAAGGCCTGGTCAGCCGGACTGCCTTCGACAAACAGTCTTCCCTCCCGGAAATCCCCGCTCATCTCCAGCACCCCGCACACCCGGACGCCGGGCATCGGCGCAAAAGCAGCCTGATAGCCCTCCCCGCTGCGGAAAAAGCCCACGACCGGCTCGCCGGTCTTCTCCTGCGGCCGCAGCAGCGCCTCCCCCGGCGCCCCCGGCCGCTGATCGCTGATTACCAGTTTGAAAATCTCCGCTCCCCGGCAGCAGCTCCCCTCCGAAAACGTCTCGCTGTGCGAGACCCCTCCCACTTCCTCCGGAAGCGGGCCCCTCCCTCTTACGGAGCCGAGGGTGGCTACGGTTTTCAGAGGGGACTGCTGCCGATGGAGCAAGGTTTCGAACGGATCGTAGTTATGGAGCAGATCCGCCGCCGGATGATTGTCCGGCAGTTCCAGCGAGAAAACGAGTCCCGCGACCTGGAAACAGCGGACCATGGGGAATTAAGAATCGAGTTTAAGAACGGCCATGAAGGCGCTCTGCGGCACCTGGACGGTACCGATCTGCCGCATCCGCTTCTTACCCTCCTTCTGCTTCTCCAGCAGCTTACGCTTGCGCGTCACGTCGCCGCCGTAGCACTTGGCGGTCACGTCCTTACGCACCTGCTTGACGGTCTCGCGCGCAATGATCTTGGCGCCGATGGCCGCCTGGATGGGAATGTCGAACTGCTGGCGCGGAATGAGATCCTTCAGCTTCTCGCACATCTTGCGGCCGAAGGTGTAGGCGTTGTCCTCGTGGATGAGCGTGGACAGCGCATCGGCAGGCTCGCCGTTCAGCAGGATGTCCAGGCGGACGAGCTTCGCCGGACGGAAATCCATCACATGATAATCGAAGGAGGCGTAGCCCTTCGAAATGGTCTTGAGCTTGTCGTAGAAATCGAACACGATCTCGGACAGCGGCATGTCGTAGGTCAGCTCCACGCGGTCGGCCGTGATGTAGTGCTGCCCGATCAGCGTGCCGCGGCGGTCCAGGCAGAGCTTCATGATGGGCCCGAAGAACTCCGACTTGGAAATGATCTGCGCCCGGATGTACGGCTCCTCGATGTGGTCGATGAGCGTCTGGGCGGGCAGACCGGAAGGATTGTGGACATCGACCACCTTGCCCTGCGTCGTGTAAACCTTGTAGGACACGTTGGGTACCGTGGTAATCACGTCCATGTCGAACTCGCGGAAGAGACGCTCCTGCACGATCTCGAGGTGCAGCAGGCCAAGGAAACCGCAGCGGAAACCGGAACCCAGCGCCAGCGAGCTCTCCGGCTCATAGACGAAAGACGCATCGTTGAGCTGGAACTTCTCCAGCACGGCGCGCAACTCCTCGAACTTGTCGGCCTGCACGGGATACATACCCGCGAAAACCATCGGCTTCACCTCTTCGAAACCGGCGATCGCCTCGGCGCAGGGCTTCGCCACGTGCGTGATCGTATCGCCCACCTTGACCTCGGTGGCGCTCTTGATGCCCGTGATCACGTAGCCCACGTCGCCGCAGCCGATCTCGGCCGTCGGGACCAGCTTCATCTTCAGGATGCCCACCTCCTCAACCTCGTAGTCCATCCCGGTGGCGAAGAACTTCACCTTGTCGCCCTTGCGGATGGACCCGTTCTTGATTTTGAAATAGGCGATCACGCCGCGGAAAGAATTGAACACGGAGTCGAAGATCAGCGCCTGGAGCGGCCCCTGCGGGTCGCCCTGCGGCGCGGGAATCTTCTCCACGATGGCGTCCAGGATGGGTGCCACGCCCTCGCCCGTGCGGGCGGAGACCTTGAAGACCTCCTCGGGCTTGCAGCCCAGCAGGTCGCAGATCTCGTCGGTCACGACCTCCACCTGGGCGGACTCCATGTCGATTTTATTCAGCACGGGGATGATCTCCAACCCATGGTCGATAGCCATGTAGAGGTTGGAGATCGTCTGTGCCTGAACACCCTGCGAGGCGTCCACCACGAGGAGGGCGCCTTCGCAGGATGCGATACTTCTCGAAACTTCATAGGAGAAATCCACATGGCCCGGAGTATCGATCAGGTTGAGCTTGTACGGCTCCCCGTGATAGCTGTGGACCATCTGGATGGCGTGACTCTTGATCGTGATGCCCTTCTCCTTCTCCAGGTCCATATCGTCCAGGACCTGGTTCTCCATATCGCGCGACGCGAGCGTCTGGGTCAGCTCCAGCAGGCGGTCCGCCAGGGTGCTTTTCCCGTGGTCGATGTGCGCGATGATACAGAAGTTCCGAATGTGCTGCATCTGTCTAAAGCATCTTGCTTACCTGCTCGTACACGTTCTCGGCGGTATAGCCGAGCTTCTCGTCGAGGACCTTGTACGGAGCGGAGAAGCCGAAGCTCTCCAGACCCCACACCTTGCTCTCGGGAGCGGCGCCGATCAGGAAGCCCTGCAGATTGACGGGCAGACCGGCGGTCAGGCCGAAGACCTTGGCGCCGGCGGGCACCACGCTCTGCTGGTAGCTGAGCGGCTGGTTGCGGAAGACGCCCTCGGAAGGCACGCTGACGATGCGGACCTTCCTGCCGTCCTTGCGCAGCAGCTCGGCGCCGGCGACGAGGGTACTCACCTCGGAGCCGGTGGCCACGAGCACGGCGTCGGGATTGGCGTCGCTGCCGGCCACGACGTAGCCGCCTTTGCGCGCCTGTTCGTAATCGTTGCCCTCGGGCAGGTTCTGGATATTCTGGCGGCTCAGGATGAGGGCCGTCGGGGTCTTCATGTTCTCCATGGCCATGGCCCAGGCGACCGTGGTCTCCTTGGCGTCGGCGGGACGCAGCACGAGGCAGGAGTTCTCGCCATGGTGGTTCTTCAGCTTCTCCATCAGGCGGATCTGGGCCTCCTGCTCCACGGGCTCGTGGGTAGGACCGTCCTCGCCCACGCGGAACGCGTCATGGGTCCAGACGAACTTCACCGGCAGCTCCATGAGGGCGGCCATGCGGACGGCCGGCTTCATGTAGTCGGAGAAGACGAAGAAGGTGCCGCAGGCGGGAATGACGCCGCCGTGCAGGGCCATGCCGATGCAGCAGCACGCCATGGTGAGCTCGGCCACGCCGGCCTGCAGGAAGGCGCCGGAGAAGTCGCCGGCCTTGAGGGCCTGCGTCTTCTTGAGGAAGCCGTCGGTCTTGTCGGAGTTGGACAGGTCGGCGGAAGCGCAGATCATGTTAGGGACCTGCTCGGCGAGGACGCCGAGGCAGGCGGCGCTGGCGGAACGCGTGGCGTCGTTGTCCTTCTGGACACACTTGCTCCAGTCGATCTTCGGCGCCTTGCCGCTGAACCACTCGGCCTGCTGCGCGGCCTTCTCAGGGTTGGCGGCGGCCCAGGCCTTCTCCTCGGCATAACGCTCGGCCGCGATCTTCTTCAGCTCTTCGGCGCGCTTGGCGTAGAGCTCCTTGACGTCGTCGAAAATCTGGAACGGATTCTCAGGATCGCCGCCCAGGTGCTTGATAGTATTCTTGTAAGCGTCGCCGCCCAGCGGGGCGCCATGCGTCTTGCAGTTGCGCTCGTAGCTCGAGCCGTCCTCCTTGAGGGCGCCCTTGCCCATGATGCACTTGCCGATGATGAGGGCGGGCTTGCCCTTGACGGCCTTGGCCTTCTCGATGGCGGCACGGATCTGCGCGGCGTCGTTGCCGTTGATTTCCTGCACGTCCCAGCCGAGGGCGCGGTACTTGGCGGCAGTATCCTCGTTCATCACCTCCTTGGTCTCGGTGGAGAGCTGGATGTCGTTGGAATCATAAAACATCACCAAGTTGTCCAGGCCGAGCACGCCGGCGATGCGGGCCGCGCCCTGGGAGATTTCCTCCTGGACACCGCCGTCGGAAATATAGGCGTAGATGGTTTCCTTCGCAAAGGTCGGGTTGCCGGTGTGGGCGGCAAGGAACTTGGCGGCAATGGCAGCACCCACGGCATAGGCATGGCCCTGGCCGAGGGGACCGGAGGTATTCTCGACACCGCGCTTCGGGTCGAACTCGGGGTGGCCCGTGGTCGGGGAGCCCCACTGGCGCAGGTTGGCCAGTTCGTCGAGGCTGTACTTGCCGATGAGGCACAGCTGGCCGTAGAGCATCGGAGCCATGTGGCCCGGATCGAGGAAGAAGCGGTCACGACCCTCCCAGGTGGGGTTCGCGGGGTCGTAGGTCAGATACTCGCTGTAAAGCACGTTGATGAAGTCGGCACCGCCCATGGCGCCGCCCGGATGGCCGCTCTTGGCCTTTTCCACCGCGCTGGCAGCCAGGATTCGGATGTTGTCTGCCGCGTGGTTGAGTACGCTGATTGAATTTGCCATTGTGTCTATGTTTTAGTCAGTTATTTCGATATCGTACAAAGTTAGCAATTTATTTCGTCATTTCCCGCGGATTAAGCTATCTTTGCCCCAGACAATACTGAAACGCTATATGAAACTGCTTGACGGACTCGTGCTGCGCCCGCTGTGCGGGGAACACATCGTCACGGGGGAAGGCCTCTCCCGGGTCGATTTCAGCAAAGTGGTCTCGCTCAACGCCACGGCGGCATATCTCTGGGAACAGATTCAGGGTAAAGAATTTACGGCAGACGACCTGGTCGCCCTGCTGACCGCCCGTTACGACGTGGACGAAGCGCGTGCCCGCGCCGACGTGGACAAACTGCTCGCGTCCTGGCGGGACGCCGGCATCCTGGAAGCATGACCGCGGAAGAGACATATCTGGCCTGGATGCGCTACGCCCTGTGGGACGGGGACATGCCGGAGGCAGTGGACCCCGCGGCAATCGGCGAAATGATCCGCGTCGCGGCCCGTCAGAAGACGCGGGGGCTGATCTTTGACGCGCTGATCCGTGGCGGCGCACCCCTTTCCGAAGACAGCGTGGAGCGGATGCGGCAGTTCCTGCTGCAGAATCTTTCCACCCACCGGATGCTGGACGACGCGCTCGGGCGCGCCATGACGGCGCTCCGCGAAGCGGGCATCCCCGCCGTCCTGCTGAAAGGACAGGGTGCCGCCCGCAATTACCCGAACCCGCAGTTGCGCGAATGCGGCGACATTGACATCTATATCGGTCCGGAACGGCTCGAAGAAGCCGTCCGCACCCTGTCCCCCCTCGCCGACCGGGTGGACGACCACCTCAACGGCAAGCACTGGGAGTTGACGATGGGCCCGGCGGAAATCGAACTGCATCAGCACACGATGCTGCCCGAAAGCCGGCGGGCGGCGCGCTTCTACCCCGCCATTGAGGAGGAAGGGCTGACGCGCGGCCTCGTGGCGCTGGAATTCAACGGCGTTCGTGTCAATACGCCCGAACCGACTTTCAACGCCTTCTATCTTTTCTACCACGCCTGGCATCATTTCATCAGCGGCGGTGTCGGATTCCGCCAGCTGTGCGACTGGACGCTGTACCTGCACGGATACCGGGCGCAAATCGACCGGGATCGCCTGGACGCCATGCTGGACGGCATGCGCCTGCGCCGTCCCTGGCAGCTGTTCGGCAACATCGCCGTGCAGGCGCTGGGCCTGCCTCGGGAGGAGATGCCGTTCTATGAAGGCAAACGCCCGCACACCACGCACCGCATCCTGCGACTCATCCTCGCGGAAGG
The DNA here is from genome assembly GCA_017535125.1 of Bacteroidales bacterium. The sequence goes on from JAFXUS010000037.1 coordinate 67,165, forward strand.
CAATTTCGGCCGGGGGCGCGAACCGCGTTTCCTTCGCCCGAAGGGCTATGTCGCCGGAAAAGCATACTCGTTCGGCGTCCATTTCACGCGTTTCTGCCGACGGCTGCCAATTGCACCGCGCGAAGCTTGGCAGAATTTCGTATCTTTGTCCGTGATCGGCTTCCGCCAGGTAGCCAAGGACTTGTCCAGAAAATGATACCGCTGCGCCAGATATTCCGGGGCCTGCGCCCGATGATCCATCCCGTCCGGGGACGGATCCTGCTCAGCGTGTTCATCGGCGTCGTCCGCATCGCCGCGTCGCTCGGTTTCGTGTGGATCTGCAAGCGCCTGGTCGACATCGCCACCGGCGAAACCGACGCGCCGCTCCCCCTGCACGTCGGCATCTTGCTGGGCATCATGCTCCTGCAGCTGATCTGCTCTGTAGCAGCCTCCGCATGGGAAAGTTACAATAATGTTCGCACCGGCAACGAGCTCCGCCAGGACACCTTCGCCCGCGTGCTGCGCTGTACCTGGATCGGCCGCGAGGCCTACCGCAGCGGCGACGCGGTCAACCGCCTCGAAGAGGACGTCCGCATAGTCACCGACCTGCTGTGCGCCCGCATTCCGGAGGTCGTCATCACCGTCGTGCAGCTCGTCGCCGCCTCCGTTTACCTTATGCTCATGGCCCCGAACCTGCTCTGGGTCCTGATCGTGCTGATGGTGGCCGCCGTCGTGGGTTCGCGTCTGTATTTCCGCAAGCTGCGCGCCCTCACGGAGCACATCCGCAAGCAGGAAGGCGAGGTGCAGCAGCTCATGCAGGAGAACCTGCAGAAGCGGCTTGTGGTCCTGACCCTCATCGGCGCGGAGCGTGTGCTGACGCGCATGGGCCTGCTGCAGAAGGACGTGCTGGAGCAGACGACCCGCCGCATCGGCTACAACGCCGCGGCGCGCGGCTTCATGATTTTCGGCTTCATGGGCGGCTATGCGGCCGCCTTCCTCTGGGGCGTGTACGGCATCCGCAGCGGCGTGGTCACCTACGGTATGATGACCGCGTTCCTGCAGCTCGTGGGGCAGGTCCAGCGCCCCATCGCGGAGCTCTCCCGCCAGGTTCCCGCCTTCATCCACGCCTCCACCTCCGTGGAGCGCCTGATGGACCTGCGCCAGCTAGAGCAGGAGCCCGACGAGGCGCCGGTGGCCCTCGCGGGCGCGCCCGGCATTCGCTGCACGGACCTCAACTATGCCTATCCCGACCGGCCGGAGGAGCTGGTCCTGTCCGCGTTCAGCCACGATTTCACGCCCGGCTCCCTGTCCGTGATCATGGGTCCCACCGGCGCCGGCAAGAGCACCCTCAGCCGCCTGGTCCTGGGCCTGCTGCACCCGTCGGCCGGCAGCGTGGAGCTCTACGACGCGCAATGCGCATTCCCCGCAGGGCCCGCCCTGCGCGGCAATTTCCGCTATGTCCCGCAGGGGAATTCCCTGCTCAGCGGGACGATTCGCGAGAACCTGCTGCTCGCGCGTGCCGACGCCTCCGAGGAGGAGCTGCGCGATGCCCTGCACACGGCGGTCGCGGACTTCGTGTTCGATTTGCCCGAAGGGCTGGACACGCCTTGCGGCGAAACGGGCAGCGGCCTCAGCGAAGGGCAGTGCCAGCGCATCGCCATCGCCCGTGCCCTGCTGCGCGACGGCGGCATCCTGATTCTCGACGAAGCCACCTCGGCGCTCGACGCCGAGACGGAGGAGACGCTGCTCGACCGCCTCTACACCCGCTTCCACGGCAGCAAGACCCTGCTCTTCATCTCCCACCGCGACGCCATCAGCGCCCGCGCGGACAGCATCCTGCGCATCTAGCCCATGGAGTGGTTGGAAAGTCTCGGCCTGTTGGGCCTGTTCCTCGGCAGCGCACTGGCCGCCTCCATCTTCCCGTTCAGCTCGGACGCGCTCTACATCGCCGTGCTCGCAGCGACGAAGAACCCCGTCGGCTGCCTCGTCGCCGGGACGGCCGGCAGCTGGCTCGGCAGCCTGCTCACCTACGGCCTGGGCTGGCTGGGGAAATGGGAATGGATCGAGAAATGGCTCAAGGTGAGCCACGAGAAACTGGAGAAGCATCACGCCTCCGTGCAAAAATACGGCGCCTGGCTGGCGCTGCTGAGCGGCATCCCCGTCATCGGGGACATCCTCGTGCTGGCGCTCGGATTCTACCGCACCAAGCCCGGCTGGACCTTCGTCCTGCTGCTGGTCGGCAAACTCACCCGCTTCCTGATCTGGAACGCGGTGGTCGGATTATTCTAGATGAAAACGATGATGTAATAGAGCATCACCGCGGAAGCGATGAGCTTGATACCCGTGCCCGAAAGGAACCCCAGGAAGGCACCGAGCGAGGCCTTGATCGAGGAGCCCGCGCCCTTGCCGGCGAGCAGGAACTCGGCCAGGAAGGCACCGAGCAGCGAAGTTACCACCATGCCGAAAGGCAGCGGAAAGATCAGGCCCGCGAAAAGTCCCAGGATGGCGCCCCAGGAGGCGTATCTGCTGCCGCCCGTCAGCTTGGTGAACCAGGCAGGGACGATGTAGTCCATCACCGTGACGACGACGGTGACGCCCAGCAGCACGAACAGGAGCGTCAGCGACATCGTCTCGCCGGCCCCGTTGGTGCCGCCGAAGAAATACATCAGCAGGATGCCCACCCAGCTGAGCGGCGGCCCGGGGAGCCCGGGAATGACGCTGCCGATGATCCCCACGACGCCGAGGATCACGGCCAGAATAATCATTACGGTGTTCATTTTAGAACAGCAGCCCTGCGCCGATGGTCAGGGTATTGTTGTGAATCTCCTGCTCGGGGATGAGCCGGCTGATGCCGAAGGCGTAGCTGACGCGGATCTGCACGGCATCGGCGATGGTGACGGCCGCGCCGAGATTCCACTGGAGGTTCGCCCGCGTGAGCGGACGCATGGGGTCGGTGACGTCCTTGTTCGTCTCGAACTGATTCTTTTCGTACAGGTTGCCGAGCAGGCCCACGTTGAAGACCGGACCCGTGAAGAATGACGCCATGGCCCCTTCCGTCATGTTGAACGTGTATTTGATGTCCAGCGGGAAGGACAGGTAGTGCATCTTGATGTACTTGGGTTTCTGGTCGGCGTCATTGCGCCCGGACTGGTAGTAGAAATACAGGCCGGGCTCGAAGGTCAGACCCGCCAGCGCCGAGAAATAGAACTCGTGGCTGACTCCGGCATAGAATCCGTGCAGCGGATGTTTCGTGAGGAACTGGGAGCAGTCCGTACCCTTGAAAGAGTTCATCGCGTAGCCGACTCCGGCGTTCCAGTTCTGTTGCGCAAAGGCCGCCGTACCACTGAACAGGGCGGCTGCGAGCAGAAGAATCTTGATCTTTTTCACGTTTCGCGCGTTTTAATCCAATCACAAAAATACGAAAAAAATGTATTTTTGCAGCCATGTCGTCTTTTTCCGAAACCATCCTGTCCTGGTATGACGCCCACGGCCGCGACCTGCCCTGGCGCCGCACCCGGGATCCGTACGCCATCCTGCTGAGCGAGATCATCCTCCAGCAGACGCGCATCGCCCAGGGGCAGGCCTATTGGGAGCGGTTCATGGCCGCCTGGCCGGACGTGCAGGCGCTCGCCGCGGCGGACGAGGACGACGTACTGCGCTGCTGGCAGGGGCTCGGTTATTACAGCCGCGCGCGCAACCTGCACACCGCCGCGCGGCAGATTGCAGCGGCCGGACATTTCCCGGATATCCTCGCGGGGATCCGGGCGCTCAAGGGCGTCGGCGACTACACGGCAGCGGCCATCGGCTCCATCGCCTTCGGGCTGCCGGCGGCCGTCGTGGACGGCAACGTGTACCGCGTGCTGGCGCGGCATTTCGGCATCGCAACGCCGGTCGGCTCCACCACCGCGAAAAAGGAATTCACGGCCCTCGCCCAGTCGCTGCTTCCGGCCGGCCGGCCCGGCGACTTCAATCAAGGCATGATGGACTTCGGCGCGATGCAGTGCACGCCGGCGGCGCCGGACTGCGCGGGCTGTCCGCTCGCGGGCAGCTGCGCCGCGCTCGCCGCCGGCCGCGTGGACGAGCTCCCCGTCCGGGAGAAGGGCCCCGCCGTGCAGGAGCGCCGATTCAGCTATGTCTTCCTGCGCTTCCGCGACCGTACCGCCATCCGCAAACGCCCCGTCGGCGACATCTGGGCGGGATTATATGAGCCGCTGGTCTGCGACCATCGGCTCCAGGGCTTCGCCAATGACGGGGGAAGAATCCCCCGACACCCCCTCGGTCGCTTCGCTCCGACCGCCTCCGACCAACTTCCGAACAACGTAACCCTGTTAAAAACCGGCTTCAAGCACCAGCTGACGCATAGGACCTTGATTGTCGATTTCTACCTCTGGGAGCCGGCGGAGGAGCCCGCGCTGCCGGATGGCTATTTCTGGATCGAAGAAGCGGAGCTCGACCGTTACGCCAAGCCCCGCCTCTTCGAGCGTCTGTTGGAATCGCTTCCTAAATAAACTTTCCGTCCTTCATCGTGAGGGTGCGGTCGCAAAGCGCGGCCAGCTCCGGATCGTGGGTCACGATCACGATGGTCTGCCCGAGGCGCTCGCGCAGCGAAAAGAGCAGGCGGTGGATCTCCTGTTTGGTCACGGAGTCCAGGTTGCCCGTGGGCTCGTCGGCGAAGAGCACCGCCGGATCGTTGACCAGGGCGCGGGCGATGGCCACGCGCTGCTGTTCGCCGCCCGACAGTTCGGCGGGCTTGTGGTCCAGCCGCTCCGACAGACCCACTTCGCCCAACAGGCGGATGGCCTTCGCGCGGGCTTCCTTCATCGGCACGCCGGCGATCAACGCCGGGATCAGCACGTTCTCCTCGGCGGAGAACTCCGGCAGCAGGTGATGCGCCTGGAAGACGAAACCGATCCTGCGGCCGCGGAATGCGGCCAGCGCCTCGCCCTGCAGCTGCAGGACGTCCTGCCCGTCGATCGTCAGGCTGCCGCCGTCCGGCGTGGACAACGTGCCCAGAATCTGCAGGAGCGTGGATTTGCCGGCGCCCGAAGCGCCCATGATGGACACGACTTCATGCGCGTCGGCGCAGAAGTCGATCCCCTTCAGGACCTCCAGGGTCCCGAAACGCTTGCGGATGTCGTGGGCTTCGATGATCATCGTCCCAAAGGTAGCAATTATTTATTATCTTTGCACGCTCTTCGGGGTGTGGCGCAGTTGGCTAGCGCATCTGGTTTGGGACCAGAGGGTCGTGTGTTCGAGTCACATCACCCCGACGATGAATAAAAAAGCCGCCCGGCGGGGCGGCTTTAATTTGTCAGAGGTTCGGATTGCATTTCTTCCACTCGGAGGTCGGCGGGATGATGCCGAGCTCGATGATCTCGTCGCGCATGGCGCAGAGGTGCTCGTAGGAAGCCTGCAGGTCGGCCATTTCCGCGGCGGTGCCGGCGGGGTCGGTGAAGTGCACGCCGGTCGCGTCGATCACGGACGGCATGGCCATCATCACGTTCTTGTAGGCGGCGTTGTTGACGTAGCAGCCGGCGGGCCAGGTGAACTTGTCACCGCCCATCGCGGCCTCGATCATCTTGACGGCGTTGTAGGCAGGGCTCTGGAAGGAGCTGCGGCCGCGGAGCTTGATGATGTTGGAGCCGCCCTGGATGGTGTCGTGCTTGATCTCGGCCCAGCGCTCGGCGGAGAGTTTCTTGTCGGCGAGCGGGGTGCCGTCGATGAGGGCCTTGGAGGCGAACACCGCCATGGCTTCGCCGTGACCGCCGTAGGTATAGGCGTTCGTGACCTTGCACTGCTGCACGCCGAACTCGAGGGCCAGCGCCTCCTGGAGACGGGTGGAGTCGAGGGCGGCGAGGGTGGTCACGCACTCGGGCTTGACACCGGAGTGGAGCAGCACCACGAGACCGGTCAAGTCGGCCGGGTTGAAGATCACCACGATGTGCTTGACGTCCGGGCAGTATTTCTTCACGTCCTTGCCGAAGTCCTCGGCGATCTGGCAGTTGCCCTTGAGCAGGTCCTCACGGGTCATGCCTTCCTTGCGGGGGGCGCCGCCGGAGGAGATGATGTACTTGGCGTCCTTGTAGGCGACGGCCGGATCGGTGGTCCAGGTGATGTTGGCGCCTTCGAAAGCGCAGTGGTCCATCTCGGCGACGACGCCGCGCAGACCGGGCTCATACACGTCGTAGAGGCAGATGTTCGGCGTAAGCTTGAGCATCAACGCGGTCTGGGCCATGTTGGAGCCGATCATGCCTGCGGCACCGACAATGACCAATTTTTCATTAGAAAGATAGTTCATATTGGGTTGTTTTGATTGACGTCTTTTGAAAAATCACGCAAATATACAAAAAATCATTATCTTTGCGATGTTATAAACCGTTTTATGGCCCTATATCTCATCAAAGATCTGGACGATGACTACCACTCGCGGGTAGGTGTCTGGCAGATCACGGAGACCGAGGAAGAACTACGCTCGCTCTCATCCGTCCCCTCCGACGAGCTGGAGGAAATTTCATACATCAAGAGTGAATCCCTGCGCAAGCAGAAGCTGGCCGTCCGCTGCCTGCTGGACGCGCTTTTCGAGGAGAAAGTCTATCTGAGCCACCACGATAACGGCAAGCCGTATATCGAGAACTCAGCCATGAATATCAGCATCACCCACACCAACCGCTACGTCGCCGTCATCCTGAATCCGACGGACGAGGTGGGCATCGACTGCGAGTCGCTCGACCGCGATTTCTCGGCCGTCAGGAAGAAGGCCCTTTCCGAAGATGAAATCGAGGAAGTGGACGAAATCGACGAGGAGCAGCGCAACGAGCAGCTCGCCCTCTACTGGTGCGCCAAGGAAGCCGTGTACAAGATGATCTCGCAGTACGGCGTCGATTTCGCCGAGCAGATCGAGATCGACGATTTCCGCATGCGCGGCGAAGGCGAACTGGTGGCCACGTTCACGGACAAGGACGGCTTCGAAGAGGAATATGAACTTCAATACATGACCTTCGACCGCCACGTCCTCGTCTGGGTCGTCGGGTAGAGCCTTCCCTCCTTATTTCTTCCGAAGCCTCAGTATCATCTCTTCAGGATCGACGGCTTGCATCAAAGTGATGCCAAACCACCTTTTCCCGAGGTCCTTCAGCGAGGCCCCGACAAGATAGACCGAGTTGTCAATAATAAGGAATCTGTCATGGGACTTCCTGAAGAGTCGGACTTCAATCATTGGATATTGCCTGTTGTGCTTGTTGATATCCAGTTGTAGTTGTCTGGTTATATGCTGCGTGTACACAGAAGCCGTCACCTCCGCCCCACGTTTATCCAGCATGGTCAGCACCGTGTCGTCAATATAGTTGTCTATAAGAATGATTCTGGTTCTGGCATCTCGGATTAGATTGCAAACAAACTCGTACGCATCATAAATCTGGCCATCGAAAAAGATACCCTCAACTGGCGGCAAAGACGTTTTAACAAAAAAGTCTATCTTTTCTTCCGCATCGGCTACTCGTTTTTCCAACTGATCCAATCGAGGGTTAATAGCATACCCGCGAAACAAATATTCCTTTAACACCATATTCGCCCACCGTCGGAAAGCTATTCCCCGCGAAGAATGAACCCTATAACCAACAGACAGGACCATATCCAGGTTGAAGTATTCTTTCGATCGATGGACCAATCGATTCCCTTCGATTTGAACTGTCGCAAAAATTGCGACAGTTGAAAGATCCTTCAGTTCTTCTTTTAGCGCGGTATTGATATGTTTCCCTATCGTTTTAATAATTGCATACGATCCAGCCAAACTGTTTCTTGCTCCATTCGAACTTCCAGGCGAATAGAATCGTCCGGGTTATAAATTGCAATCTCTCCGATTGACTCTAAACTTTTATGCTCTTCCATCATCGCGAGCTATTTGATCATCTCATATAGATTCCTCCTGTCCAGAAAGCGATAGGAGGCGGCTTCGAGCAGGTGGGCGGGGCGGATGTCCAGGGCCCCCTCGAGGTCGGCGATGGTGCGTGCGACCTTGATGATGCGGAAGTAGGCGCGCATCGAGAAACCCATCTTGGTCATGAGGCCTTCCAGCACTTTCCGGCAGGACTCGCTCAGCGGGCAGTAGCGTTCGATCTGCTTGACGCTCATCTCGGCGTTGGTGGCGGTGGCGTCCGGCGCGAAGCGGTGCTTCTGGCGGATGCGCGCCTGCAGCACCCGCGCCGCCACGGCCTCGCTCGATTCCGCTTTCTCTGCCCGTCCGATGCGCTCCGCGGGCACGGGATGCATCCAGATATGGATGTCGATCCGGTCCATGATGGGGCCGGACAGCTTCGAAAGATAGCTCTGCCGCTGGGTGGGCGTACAGGTGCAGCGGTCCCCCTCGCCGTAGTAGCCGCAGGGGCAGGGGTTGGAGGCGCCCACGAGCATGAAGGAGGCGGGGAATTCCATTTTCGCCTTGAGGCGGGAAATGCAGACGCTCCGGTCCTCGATCGGCCCCCGAAGGGCCTCGATGAGCGATTTTGGCATCTGCCCCAGCTCGTCGAGAAAGAGTACGCCGCCGTGGGCGAGGGAGACCTCGCCGGGCAGGATGTTTTCGCCGCCGCCCCCGCCCACGATGGCCGCTAGCGATGCGGTGTAGTGCGGGGCGCGGAAGGGGCGGCGGCGGATGAGCCCGTCCTGCGGGCTGCCTTTCCCGGCCACGGAGTAGATCTTGCTCGTGACGAGCGCCTCCTCCTTGGTCATGGGCGGCAGGATGCCCGCCAGCGCCTTGGCGAGCGAACTCTTCCCGGCGCCGGGGGCGCCGATCATGATAATGTTGTGTCCACCTGCGGCAGCAATCTCCAGGCCCCGCTTGGCGCCTTCCTGCCCAATGATGTCGGCGAAGTCCACCCCGGGCTCCGCACGGGGAGACGCCAGGCGTGCGCGATGGGCCTTCTGGTAACGCTGCGTGTTCCAAATCAACAGTTCGCGGCAGTCCTCGACCCCTTCAAGGATGCGCACGACGTCGCCCAGACCTTGCACGCCATAAACCAACATATCCTTGAACTCGGCCGCCTCCATGGCGGACTCGGCGGGCAGGATGATGCCTTCGTAGCCCGCCTGGCGGGCCATTTCGGCGAATGGGAGCGCGCCGGGAATCGGACGGACGCTCCCGTCCAGCCCGAGTTCGCCCATCAGGATGAACTGCCCGGCGCGCGGCAGGTCCCGCTGTCCGGAGGCGGCGATGATGCCGACGGCGATCGGCAGGTCATAGCCGCTGCCGTTCTTGCGCAGGTCCGCGGGAGCAAGGTTGATGACGATTTTCTTGCCCGGAATCCGGAACCCCAGCGCCTCCAGCGCCGTGGTCGTGCGGAGCAGGCTCTCCTTGACTGCCACGTCGGCCAGTCCGACCAGGTGGATGCCGATGCCCCGGTCGATGTCGATCTCCACCGTGACCTCGACGGCGTCGATCCCGATGCACTTCGCACCGTGAATGTGTGTCAACATAGTTGTATATTTTAGTATCTTTGCAACATCATGTCAAAGCAGATCGTCATACCCTCGCTGTCGGAGATCGATACCGCTGCGGAGGAGTTTCTGCGCCTGACCGGCGACCACAAACTCATCGCCTTCCAGGCGTCGATGGGCGCCGGCAAGACCACGTTCATCACGGCGCTGTGCCGCCGTCTGGGGGTACGGTCCGATGCCGTCAGCTCCCCGACCTTCGCCATCATCAACGAGTATAGGACGGCGGCGGGCGAGCCGGTTTTCCATTTCGATTTCTACCGGATCACGAAACTGGAGGAGGCGCTGGACATCGGCCTCTATGATTACCTGGACAGCGGAGCGCTCTGCCTGATGGAGTGGCCGGAGAACATCGAAGAACTGCTGCCCGAGGAGACGCTCAAGGTCTCGATCGCGGTGGCGCCGGACGGTTCCCGCACGCTGAGCTGGGAGGAGGACTGAGCGTCCTTTCTGCAAAGAAGCATAAAAATTCAACACCCTGCAGCAAGAATCGTATCTTTTTGCAGGGTGTTAATCGTTTAATTTTTCGCAATCAGAAATTGAAGCGCAGACCGGCGTCGAAATTCAGCAGCAGCGGCTTGTCCGTGCGGATGCTGCGCGGCTGGTTGCCCGGGAAATAATAGTTCACGCCGGGATCCAGATAAAGCCCCACGGTGCGGCCGAGCCGGAACTCCACGCCGAGACCGGCGCCGACGGAGAAGAGGGGGCTGTTCACCTTATAGTCGCGCACAATATCCGGAGCGCCGAACAGACGGTAGCTGTTGCCGAGGCAGAACTCCGCCTCGCCGCCGCCGTAGGCGTAGAACTTGATCCGCTCGGAAGTCAGGATGTCGTAATAGAGACGGGCCGGAACGCCGAGATACTGGACTGTATGGGAGACGGTGCCGGAGGTACTCTGATAACTGCCGGTGAAGGTGCGGGTGAGCAGGGAATAATCCAGGCCCGTGCCGATGGACAGGCGGGGTGCCACATAGATGCGCACGCCGAGACCGAGGGTGAAGGGCACGCCGAAAGTGGACGCGCCGCCCAGATCGATGAATTCATCCTGCGTGCCGGGGGCCATGTGGGCGGCCGGGGCGGCGGGACGGCCATGGGCGTCGTTGGTGCCCACGGAACCCTGTGCATAAAGAGCGATGCGGGGCCGCGAAACGGTCTGCTCGGGCTCCAGCCCGAGGAACGGATCCACGACAGGATCCACGCGGGGGCTGACCTTCGGGGGCGTCGGTAGCCCAGGCTCGGAGACCGGGGTGTCCTGCGGCTGATCGGCCGCCGGGGACGCCGCGGTCTCCGGGATGGGCTGCTCTCCGGACGCTTCCGCAAGCTCGACCGGATGCGATTCCGGGCGCTCCTGGAAGGCAGGACGGACAGCGGTTCGGGAGTCTTCCGCCTTGGCGGCGCTCCCTGCCTCGTTTGCCGGGACGGCTGCCGGAGCCGCGACATCCGTCGGGGCACCGGCAGCATCACCGGTCTGGGCAAGCATAGTTGCTTGCGCTTGGTTATAATTAATGGTTGGAATTGAGGTGCGGGTGTTGGTGGAGAAGAAGATGCCGGCAGCGACCGCCGCGACGGCAGCCAGGCTCACCCCGGCCCATTTCAGCCAGGCCCAGGGGCTGGCGACGGGCGCGGAATCCACAGCCAGACGCGCAGACACGCCCTTCCAGACGCGGCGTGACGGCTTCACCTCCGCATCTGCAAGCACCGACCTCAATTGCCGGTCGAATTCGTTGAATTCCGTGTCCTGCATCTTAATACTTCTCTTTAATCTTTGTCTGCAACAGCGTGCGCGCCCGCTGCAACTGCGAGCGGGACGTCGTCTCGGAAATGTCCAGCGCCTCGGCGATCTCCTTGTGCGAATAACCTTCGATCACATACATATTGAAGACCGTCCGGAAACCCGGCGGGAGTGCGGCGATCAACTTGAGCAGATCGTTGTATCCGATCCGTTGGATGGCAGTGGGATCGTCGCTGGTGACGTTCCATGCGACGCTCACGTCCTCCGACATCTTGAGCACGTCCTTCTTCCTGAGACTCATCAACGCAGTGTTCACAAAGATCTTGCGGGCCCAGCCTTCGAAGGAGCCTTCTCCCGAATAGCTGTCCAGTTTGGAGAAAAGGGTTACAAAACCATCCTGGAGAATATCCTCCGCGGCATCCCGGTCGCCCATGTAGCGCAGGCAAACTGCGAACATTTTGGCGGACAGGAGGTCGTAGATGGCCTTTTGGCTGCGGCGGTCACCGCGCTTCGCCCCTTCGATCCATTCTGTTTCCCGAGTGTTAAGATGCTTCTTGTCCTTGAAAAGTTGCATCCTGCAGCTCGATTTTTTATTTCCCACGAAAATAGCCAATTTTTCTCACAAAAAATACATACTTTTGTGTTCCAGATGCGCAAGTTTTTCTTATACGCAAGCCTGTGTCTGCTCTGCTGCTCCCTGTGGGCGCAGGAGCGGACGGACGACGATCTTTTCCTTTCAGCGGCGGCCGCGTATGCCGAAGGCCAGTACGTGCAGGCGAAGACGCTTTTCGCACGTCTGCACGAGCAGAATCCGGACGATGACGCCGTCAATTACTACCTCGGTCTCAGCGAGATGGCCATGCAAGACCTGAACGCCGCCGAGGAGCATCTCCTGCAGGCCGTACAGGCGGATTCGACCAATACCTGGTACATCTACGCCATGGCCACGCTGTACGACGCGAAGCGCGACCAGGTCCGTTCCGGAGAATATGTGGAGAAGCTCGTCAAGATGGCGCCATCGCTGTACAACAACCCCAACACCCTTTCCATGGTGGCCGACGCCAAGGCGGCCGCCCGGCAGGACTCTGTGGCGCTGGGCTATTACAACCAGGCGCTCCTGATGGACCCTCAATATGCTCCGGCCCAGTACGGCCGGATGGAGCTGCTGCGCCGCATGGGCAATTTCCCGGCCTACTTCTCCGCGCTGGAAGACCTCATCCGCAACGAGGACATCCGTCCCGGCATGAAGAGCAACTACCTGACGGTGCTGATGGACAATATTGATTCCTCGTTCTACTGGGTCTGGGGAGACACGATCAACCGCCTGGTGGACCTGGACCGGGACCTGCATCCGGACGACTATGACATCCAGCTGCTCAAGCTCCGGATGTGCTACATCAAGCAGGACTGGGACGCCGTGCTCGAACAGTGCGGCGTGATGGCCGACCTGGCACGGGCACAGGGAGACGACGAGCACCTGGCCGAAGCGCTTTCAATCGCCGGCGATGTCCATTATCAGCAGCTGGAGGACAAGAAGAAGGCCTACGAGATCTACGAGCAGGCCCTGCAGGTCGATCCGGACCGCACTTCCGTCCTGAACAACTACGCCTACTATCTCTCGCTGGAGGGCCGCAAGCTCCGCAAGGCGCTCAAGATGAGCCGCCGTACCATCGAGCTGGAGCCCGACAACGCCACGTATCTGGACACGTACGGCTGGATCCTGTACCTGCTGCATCGTCCCAAGGAGGCGAAGCCGTATTTCAAGCACGCCATGCTCTATGGCGGCAAGGACAGCGCCGTGGTGCTGGAGCATTATTCCAAGGTACTCGAAGCGCTGGGCGAGCAGGATCTCGCGACCTATTATAAGAACCTTTCCGAGCAGAAGAACAAATGACGCGGTTCCTTCGCATAGCGGCGCTCCTCGCCGTCCTGCTGACTGCCGGCATGCACCTGCAGGCGCAGGACACTGCCAAACAGGAGTCCCGCCGGGATGCGCTGCGCAAGGAAATCGCCCAACTGGAGCAACAGATCAAGGATAATACGTCCAAGAGCAACAACGCGCTGAACCAGCTCAAACTGGTCCGCAAGCAGGTGGCCACGCGCCGCGAACTCGTCGCGGAGAGCGAACGCGAGATCCGCGAGCTGGCGGACACCATCGCGGCCCGGGAAGCTGCCGCGGAACGCTTGCGCGCGCGTCTCGAAACCCTGGAGACCTATTACCGTCGTCTCGTCCGGAACGCCTACAAGAACCGGGACGCGCGCGTCTGGTATTCTTATTTGCTGTCCAGCAAGAATGTCGGGCAGGCCACGCGCCGTTACGCCTACCTGCGCGACCTCTCCGGCACGATGAACACGCAGGCGCACCGCCTGCAGGAAATGCGCGCCGCGCTGCAGGACGACCTGACGCGGCTGACGGCACTCAAAGCGGAGGCCGAGAGCGTGCGGGAAGCGCGCGAACAGGACCTGGAATCGCTCAAGGCGGAGGAGCAGCGTTCCGACCAGGTCGTCGCCAACCTGCAGAAGGATAAAACCCGTTACCAGAAAGAGTTGGAGACCAAGCGCAAGCAGGTGGAAGCGCTCAACAAGGAAATCGAGCGCATCATCGCGCAGGCCATCGAAGAAGCCCGCAGGAAGGAAGAGGCCGCCAAGCAGAACAGTGGCCACAAGACCATCACCAACAGCCAGGCGGTCGATATCAAACTGTCCGGCGAGTTCGCCGCCAACAAGGGCAAACTTCCCTGGCCCGCCGACGGCCCGGTCGTGGAGTCCTTCGGCAAGCACAACCATCCCGTCTATACCACGCTCGTGATGCCGGCCAACAACGGCGTCAATATCGGACTTTCCGCCGACGCGGAAGTCAAGGCCGTCTTCGACGGTGAAGTGAAGCGCGTGATCGTGATGCCGGGCTACGGCCGCTGCGTCCTGGTCCAGCATGGCGGATATTTCACCTTCTACTGCAAACTGGGCAAAGTCGAGGTCAAATCCGGCGACAAGGTCAAAACCGGCCAGACGCTGGGCCGCATCGACACCATCGACGGCCAGACCGAACTTCACTTCGAGGTCTGGAAAGAGAAGGAGCCCGAAAATCCCGAGCTCTGGCTTCGGAAGAAATAAGCTATTTTTGCTATATTTGCCCTAGACTAATAACACGACTAACCATTCGGCTATGATTCATATCCACGAAGAAGCGGCGCGCTGTCTGCTGTGCGCCGATGCTCCTTGTAGCAAAGCATGTAAGCACACCGACCCCGCGCGGGCCATCCGGGCCGTCCGTTTCGGCAATGAGGCCATTGCCCGGCAATGGGTCGCCCGGGCCGACGAGGCCGAGCTCAAGGCGGCCGAAAATGCCTGCATCCATTATGACCGGCCTGTCCGTATCCGGGAACTGGTGGCGGCGCTTCCCGTCATGCCCGGCTCCGACCGGGCATCCCGGCCATCCCTGGCCATCGACTTCTGCGGCATCCCCTGCGAGAACCCTTTCTTCCTGGCCTCCTCGGCCGTGTGCACAAACTACGAGATGGTGGCGCGGGCCTTCGACGCCGGCTGGGCGGGCGTGTTCTACAAGACCATCTGCATGCAGGAGATCCGGGAGGTATCGCCGCGCTTCGACGCCGTCCGCAACGACGCCAACAGCAGCTTCATCGGCTTCCGCAACATGGAGCAGCTGAGCGAGAATCCCGTGGAAGTGGACTTCGATATCCTGAAACGCCTCAAGCAGAACTATCCCACGAAGGTGGTCATCGCCTCCATCATGGGCCAGCAGGAAGAAGACTGGATCAAGCTGGCCAAGATGGCCGAAGAAGTCGGCTGCGATGCCGTGGAGCTCAATTTCTCCTGCCCGCAGATGCGTCTGACGGGCATGGGTTCCGACGTCGGGCAGGACCCCGAGCTGGTCACCTTCTTCACCGCCTGCGTCAAGCGCAGCGTGAAGATTCCCGTCATTCCCAAGATGACCCCCAACATCGCCCACATCTCCGAACCGGCCATGGCGGCCGTGCTGGGCGGGGCCGACGCCATCTCGGCCATCAACACCATCAAGAGCGTCACGCTGGGCGAAGGATCCGAGGTGAACGGCTGCCAGACCGGCTCCGGCTATTCCGGCAAGGCCGTCAAGCCCATCGCCCTGCGACACATCCTGGCCATGGTCAAGAACCCCATCATCAACCACAAAGAACTCAGCGGCGTAGGCGGCATCGAGACCTGGCGCGACGCGCTGGAATTCATCCAGCTGGGCTGCCGCAACGTGCAGGTCTGCACGGCCGTGATGCAGTACGGCTACCGCATCATCGACGATCTGATCCTGGGCCTGCAGCATTACATGGCCGAACGCGGCATCGTCAAGCTGGACGATCTGGTGGGCGAACTCCTGCCGATATTCTACCTGCCGCACGACCTGGACCGCGACACCGTCGTCTTCCCCAAACTGGACCGGGAGAAGTGCATCGGCTGCGGCCGCTGCTACACATCCTGCTCGGATGGCGGCCACCAGGCCATCTCCTTCGGCGAAGACCGCCAGCCCCGCGTGAACGGGGCCAAGTGCGTCGGCTGCCTCCTCTGCCGCCTGGTCTGCCCCACCGGCGCCATCGGCCTGGCGAAGCGGATCCAGAAGAACAGGCACTGATTTTGATATCTATGCTGTAAAACGAGATGCCATGAAAAAGATTCTCTTTACTCTTGCATTTGCGTGCCTGGCCATTTGCTCCTACGCCCAGCGGGACGTCCCCGCAGGGGGCAGTATGGAGGTTGCCTCGGTGGAGACCGAAAGTTCCATCGGCGGTGTGGGTATCGGCAAGCAGATCACCCTCTACAAAGTCAAGGACAATGACGGGAATCCCGGATTCTTCCTTGCCATCAGCAATCCATCATTGACCTTGAGCATCGGGGACTCGTGGTTCGGTATTCCCACCGGCGGAACCCTGCTGAGTTTCGGAACCACTTATGATGAGGCCATGAACATGCTGGACAGCCTCCTGGACCTGTTCAACGAAGAGAACGGCACCCAGAAGGAACTTGTTTCCCGCGACGGCGAGCCAGTCATCTGCACGCTCAATAGAGGCGGCCTGGGGAAGCATCTCAACATAGCTGAAACGTCCCTGTCCAAGAGCGACATCAAGGCCCTCAAGACCAGCCTCAAGTTTTCCAAGAAACTGCACAAGGACCTATAGCCCGGATCAGTTCAGTTCCGGCCCCAGTTTGACGGACTTGCCGGCGGCGAGGGTGAAGTCCTTCGTCTTCCCGGCATAGCGGACGGTAAATGGCTTCCCAAGCAGAGATTTGATCTCGCAGGAAGTCATTTTTCCGTCTTGCCAGCTGATGCTCACCTCGTAGCCGCCACGGGCCTTCAAGCCGCAGACGGAGCCGTCCTTCCAGCTGACCGGCAGCGCCGGCAGGATGGAAATTTCGCCTGCGTGGCTCTGCAGGAGACTTTCCGCAATACCGGCGGTGATGCCGAAGTTGATGTCGGACTGGTTGGATCCGGAGAAGTGCAGGTTGTTGCCGAACCCGCCCATCACCCGACGGCCGGCGGGGGTCATGAATATCTTTCTCAGGATCTCGTCCGTCTTTTCTCCGTTCTCCAGGCGGGCCCACTGGCAGATGTCGATGGCGCTGTTCCAGAAAGAAATGACCGGGCGCGGCTCCAGCCAGGCCTCGACGGCGGCAGCCAGCTCGGGCGTCCCGCGCAGCGTGATGGAGTTGCCCGGATAAAGGCCGAAGGTGCCGGACCAGTTGTGGTTCTCGCGGCCACGTGTCCAGTCTTCGATCCAGCCCTGCAGCATGCCGTTTTCGCCGACCATGTAGGGCGGAATCTGCTCGAGCGCGGCGGCCAGCTTATCGCTGAACTCGTTATCCTCGCCCAGCAGCTTCGCCGCCTCGATGCAGTGCGGGAAGAGATCCCGGATCAGGGCGTTGTCCATGGTGGTGGACGGCGCGAGGAACTGCTCTTCCGGATTGCCTTCGATGAAATAGCCCTGCTCGGGCGACATGGAGAAAGGAATGGTCAGATAACCGTAGTTCGGATTCACCGCCAGGATGTCCAGCACGAACTCGGCGGCGCCCTTCATGATGGGATAGTATTTCTTCAGGAAGTCAAGGTCCTCCGTGAAGAGGTAGTGCTCCCAGACGTGCTGGCATAGCCACACGCCGCTCATCGGCCACATGCCGTAGCGGGCCGCGTCGACGGGCGCGGTGCCGCGCCAGAGGTCGGTGTTGTGGTGGGATACCCAGCCGGAGGCGCCGTAATAGAGCTTCGCCGTCTCGGCGCCGTTCTCCGCCAGGTCCTCCAGCAGGTGGAACAGCGGAGGCGTGCATTCGGAGAGGTTGGTGACCTCGGCGGGCCAGTAGTTCATCTCCGTATTGACGTTCAGCGTGTATTTGCTGCCCCAGTTGGGGAGCAGGTCCTGGCTCCAGCGGCCCTGCAGGTTGCTGGGCTCGCTGCCCGGCCGGCTGGCGGACACCGTGATGTAGCGGCCGAACTGGAAGAGTTTCGCCTGCAGGTCCGCGTCCGGCTCGCCCTGTTTGAGGGCCGCCACGCGTACGTCGGTCGGCTTGGCATTCTCCGCACCGTCCCCCACACGCAGATGCACCCGGCTCATCAGGCCGGAGAAGTCTTTAAGGTGCGTCTGCTTGAGCTGCTCGTAGCTCTTGTCCGCGACCGCGGCCAGGATCTCGTCGCAATGCGCGGACGGGTCTCCGCTGATGTCCTTGTAGTTGACGTAATTCGTCGCAATCGTCAGCACGAAGGTCACGGCATTGGCGCCCGACACGACCAGGCTGGAGTCCGTGGCCGCAAGCATGCCCTTCTCGGGCATGGCGATGAGGTTCGTCTGGAAGCTCATGCCGTCGCCCTCGACCTTCGCGATCAGGTCGAAGATGCGCGTGGGCAGGTAGCTCCAGGTGCCGTTCATCGTCAGGCGGTTGCCCGCGGCGGCAATGTTTCTCTGGAAGGGACTCTTCAGCTTCGCTTCCACGTTCACCGCGCCGGGCTTGTCGGCGGAGACCTTCATGACCATGACGTGGTCGGGATAGGACATGAACACCTCCCGGGTCATCCTGACGCCGTCCTGCGTGTAGCGGACAGTCACGATGCCCGTCTCCATGTCGAGTTCGCGATAGTAATCGCTCACACTCCCCTCGGACGGGAAATCCAGCAGCAGGTCACCGACCGGGACGTAGGTCTGCTGGTTGGCGGGCTTCCCGTAGAAGTGCGCGTCCACCAGCTTCTCCGCCTCTTTGTACTTCTTCGCATACATCAGCTGCTTGATCTGCTCATAATAGTTATGGGCTTCCGGGTCGTTGTAATCGACCGGGCGGCCGGACCAGAAGGTCGACTCGTTGAGCGCGATGCGCTCGTGGTCGGTCCGGCCGAACACGTTACCGCCCATGTAGCCGTTGCCGATCAGCAGGCCGTCCAGCCACGCGTCGCCCGCAGGCTGGTCATACCACAGGACCATCTCCCGACTGGATTCGGGAGCAGGTTGCGTACACGAAACAAATGCCGCCATCAGCAGGCAGAGCGGAAAGAGGATGCGCTTCATAACAATCAGGGAATAGGGGGTTGTCAATCAACACCATAAAAGTAGGTATTAATTCCCAAACGCGCAACCCGGGAAACGGGATTCTCCGCCGAAGTGTTCCCAATGTCCGCAGAACTGGGACAGATGAACGAATATCGATTTTGAGGAGCGAAGCGACGCAGGGGGTCAGGGGGGAACGCTCCCCTGTCATAGCGGAAGCGCTATCTCCACGCAAAAACGCCACCGCGATTGCGGTGGCGTCTGCGTGGAGATAGTCGGATTCGAACCGGCGACCCTATGCTTGCAAAGCATATGCTCTACCAGCTGAGCTATACCCCCAGGAAAGTAAAAAAGCGAAACAGCTGCGATGTACAGTTGTTCCGCTTTTGTAGGCCCGCGCGGAGTTGAACCGCGGACCTCCACATTATCAGTGTGGCGCTCTAACCAACTGAGCTATAGGACTATATAAACAGATGAAGTAAAGAAGCATGGGAAAAGAAGCGAGCCTTTATCCGTCCTCTCCAGAAAGGAGGTGTTCCAGCCGCACCTTCCGGTACGGCTA
>JAFXUS010000007.1 GCA_017535125.1 Bacteroidales bacterium
CCAGGATGCCCTTCAGCTCGCCCTCAGCAGCTTCCTTCATGGCGGCGCAGATCTCGTCGTACTTGGCAGGCTTCGCCAGGTTGACGGTCAGGTCGACAACGGAAACGTCCAGGGTGGGAACACGCATGGACATGTCGGTCAGCTTGCCGTTCAGCTCAGGAAGCACCTTGCCGACAGCCTTGGCAGCGCCAGTGCTGGACGGGATGATATTCTCGAGGATGCCGCGGCCGCCGCGCCAGTCCTTCTTGGACGGGCCGTCAACGGTCTTCTGGGTGGCGGTGGCAGCGTGGACCGTGGTCATGAGGCCGCGGACGACACCGAACTTGTCGTTGAGCACCTTGGTCATCGGAGCAAGGCAGTTGGTGGTGCAGGAAGCGTTGGAGATGATGTCCTGACCGGCGTAGGTCTTGTGGTTCACACCATAGACGAACATCGGGGTGCTGTCCTTGGACGGAGCGGACATGATCACCTTCTTGGCACCGGCCTGGATGTGCTTGCGGGCGGTCTCGTCGGTGAGGAAGAAACCGGTGGACTCGACGACCACGTCGGCGCCGACCTCGTTCCACTTCAGGTTGGCGGGATCCATCTCGGCAGTGACGCGGATCTTCTTGCCGTTCACCACGAGCTTGCCGTCCTCGACCTTCACGTCGCCCTTGAAGGCACCGTGCACGGAGTCGTACTTCAGCATGTAAGCAAGATAATCCGGATCGAGCAGGTCGTTGATACCGACAACCTCAATGTCGTTGGAGAAATTCTCAACCGCAGCGCGGAAGACCATACGGCCGATACGGCCGAAGCCGTTAATACCAAGTTTAACCATTTGTTTTAAAGACTATTAAATGTTAATAAATGTTGTTGTTACACTTCTAACCGAAAAGCGACGCAAATTTAGCACTTTTTCCGATGAAAATCAACCCCTTTGCGAATTTCTTCGATCATCGCGCGGGCAACGGCGCGGGAGGCGCCTGCGCCGCCCAGGGACTGCCGGATTTCCGCGTAGCCGGCACGCATTTTCCCGCGGTATTCCGTGTCCTCCACGAGGCGACGGAGCTCGTCCGAGACGGCCTCCGGGGTGAGGTCCTCCTGGATCAGTTCGCGGAAGACTTCCCGGTCGAGGCAGAGGTTGCCGAGGGAGATGTATTTGACGTGGTCGAGCACGTGCAGCACGTTGCGGGCAATCCAGGCGGTGACGGGCGAGGTGCTCCAGCCGACCACCTGCGGTGTGCCGATGAGCGCGGCCTCGAGCGACGCGGTACCCGAGTTGATCACGGCCGCGTCCGCAAAGCGGAGAATGTCGTAGGTGCGGCCGAAGAGCAGGTCCACGTTCGCGCGGCCGCCGAGGTACGGCGCGTAATCCGCTTCGCTGCGGGCCGGCGCGCCGGCCACGACGAAGCGGACGTCCTCCCAGCCCGGCAGGGCTGCGAGGCGGTCGGCGGCCGCCATGCACACAGGCATCATGCGGCTGATCTCCCCTTTCCGGGAGCCGGCCAGCAGCGCCACGTAGCGGCCCTCCACGGGGCGCGTGAATTCGTGCGCGTCCACCGCGTCCAGGAGCGGATTGCCCTGATAGGAGAAGGGAATCCCCTGCTTCGTAAAATACGGAACCTCAAAGGGAAAGACGATGAAGAGCCGGTCCACCCAGGCCTTCAGCTTCCGGTTGCGCCCGGGGCGCGACGCCCAGGTCTTGGGCGCGATGTAATAATAGACGCGGATGCCGCGGGCATGGCACCATTTCGCGATGCGCAGGTTGAATCCCGGATAGTCGATCAGGATGACGGCGTCGGGCCGCCAGGCGGCGATGTCGCGCTTGCAGTCGCGCAGATTGCGCAGCAGTTTGCCCGCCCTGCCCAGGACGTCCGTCAGGCCCATTACGGCCCCTTCGCGGTAGTGATATGCCAGCTCCGCGCCCGCCGCCTGCATCAATTCGCCGCCCCGGCAGCGGAACGCCGCCTCCGGGTCCTCGGCCTGCAGACCGCGGATCAGGTTGCTCCCATGCAGGTCGCCGGAAGCCTCGCCGGCAATCAGATAATAACGCATAGGCGGTCGAATTCGGCCAGGTCGGTGTTGTCGATGTTCTGCGGGGTGATGACCACGTAGCCCTGCTCGAGCAGGCGGTGGTCGGCGTCGGCGGGGTTGTCCCCGTTGTCCGTGAAATCGCCCGCCATCACGTAGAGCTGCTCGTCCGGCTCCAGGTGGGCCAGGTAGCGGCAGTCCTCTTCGGTGGGCGTGTGGCCGCGTTCGTCCAGGAAGCGGCCGTAGTCCTGGTATTCATGCTCCCAGTGGGCGCGGCCCATGCGCGCGACGCGGATGCCGTGGATGCGCTCGGAGGGGCGGTGCGGGAAATTGATGTTGTAGAAATGGCCGTACTGCCGGTTGATCTGCGGAAGCAGCTTGTCCAGGATACGCGGCAGCAGATCCTCCACGCCGGAGAAATCCGGATCAGGATTGAAAGTGTCCAGGCTCACGCCGATGGACGGAATGCCGTTCACGGCGCCCTCCATCGCGGCGCCGATGGTGCCGGAATAGATGGAGGCCGTGGCGGCGTTGCTGCCGTGGTTGATGCCGCTGACGACGAGGTCCGGGCGCGCCGGATGGAGTACGTTGTCGATGCCATACTTGATGCAGCTTGCGGGCGTGCCGTCCAGGTACCACCAGTCCTCCCCTTCCGTCTGGCGAAGATGCTTGACGGCAATGGGCTTGTAGCCCATCGTCACGGCCATGGACATGCCGCTCTGGGGGCGCTTGGGGGCAACGATGGTCAGTTCACCGTACGGCCTGAGGATCTTCACCAGGGTCAGCAGGCCCTTGGCATCGAATCCGTCGTCATTGGTTATCAGTATCCTCATAGGCTAGTATTGTCTTTCTCCAAAAATCGCGGTGCCAATGCGGACGATGGTGGCGCCGTAGTCAAGGGCGATCTTCCAGTCGCCGGACATGCCGATGGACAGCTCCCGGAAATCCGTCAGCTCCGGGAAGAGGTCCTGCAGGTAGGCGCGGAAGTCCGCGATGCGCGCGAAATCCGCCCGGATGTCCTCCTCGCAGTCGGTATGCGAAGCCATGCCCATCAGGCCGCAGAAGCGGACGTTCCTGTATTTCTCCGCCCGGAACAGGATGTCGAGGATCTCCTCCTCCTTGAATCCCTGCTTGGTCTCCTCCGCCCCGATGTGCAGCTCCAGCAGCACGCGGATCTCCTTGTCGTTCGCCTTGCCCCAATCCTGGATGGCGTCCAGCAGGTGCTGGCTGTCCACGGACTGTACGAGCTGCGCATACGGCAGCACCATCTTGAGTTTGTTGGTCTGCAGGTGCCCCAAGAAGTGCCATTCCAGGTCCAGGTCCGCCAGGGCCTGGACCTTGGCGGCAAGCTCCTGCGGACGGTTTTCGCCGAAGGCGCGCTGCCCGGCGGCATACGCCTCGCGGATGGCCTCCTCAGGGTGAAATTTGGAAACTGCCACCAGCTTCACTTCCGGTGGCAGTTCCTGTTTGATTGCTATGATCTGCTCTTTAATCATTACTTGCGTTTCTGCTGGCGTGCCTGCTGTTCCTGCAAACGCTGCGCTTCCTCGAGGCGCTGCTGCCACTTGCTCTTCGGCAGCGGCTTACCCATGGAGGCGCGCACCTTCGCCAGGATGGCGTCCTTGTCGATGGAACGGCGGATGGCCCAGGTCTGGACGATGGCGATCAGCTGCGAAAGCAGATAGTAGTAGCTGAGGGCCGCGGACAGGCTGTTGCAGATGAAGAACATCATGATCGGCATCATCCACAGCGTCATGAAGCGCATCGAAGCGGCGTTCGGGTCGTTGCCGCCCGGCTGGCTGGACATCGTCATCTTGGAGTAGAGCCACATCGTGATCGCCATCAGCAGGGCGAATAGGGACACGTGGTCGCCGATCAGCGGCACGCGCTGGCCGAAGTCCACGATGGCGTCATAGGCCGAAAGGTCCTGGCACCACAGGAACGGCTGCTGGCGCAGCTCGATGGAAGCCGGGAAGAAGCGGAACATGGCCCACAGGATCGGGAAGGTGAGCAGGGTCGGCAGGCAGCCGCCCATCGGGCTCACGCCCGCCCGCTTGTACAGCTCCATCGTGGCCTGCTGCTTCTTCATCATCTCCTGCTGATTGTCCGTGTGCGGGAACTTCTCGTTCAGCTTGTCGAGCTCGGGCTTGAGCGCGCTCATCTTGGCGGAAGAAGCATAGGACTTGTAGGTCAGCGGGAACACCACGATCTTGATGACGATGGTCATCAGGAGAATGATGAGGCCGAAACTGGAGATGAAACGGTGGAAGAAGTCGAACATCGGGATGATCGCGTAGCGGGTGAACCAGCCCACGAGCCAGCCGCCCAGCGGAATGATCTTCTCGTATTTGTTCCCGATGGCCTTCAGCGTCTTGAAGTGGTTGGGACCGAAGTAGAACTCGAACGGAATGCTCCCGTTGCCGCCCGTCGGCAGGTCGGCGCGCATCTGGGCGCTGCAGTTCATGAGGTTGCGGTCCGGATCCTCCTGCGGGAAGAAGCTCACCGCCAACTCGCCCGAGGCGAACTCGCCCGGTGCGCGCATGATGGCGGAGAAGAACTGCTGCTGGAAAGCGAACCAGCTCAGCTTGGAATCGATCCGGCGGCTGCCGTTGCGGCCGCGGCCGATCTCGGACGGCTTCTTGTCGCCCGTGAAATAGTAGTCCAGCTTGGAGTACTGCGACTCGTTCTTGTAGCCCTTCTCCATGCGCGGCATCGTGACGTTGAAGTCGAGATCGAACATGGTGACGTTGCGCGGGATGACGTTCCCCATTTCCACGAAGGAGAGGAGATTGTCCACCTGGTAGCTGTCGGCGTGGAGGGTGTATTTCTGCTCGATGTAGCCGCCTCCGGCGAACGGAAGCCGCATCACCAGCGTGCTGTCGCTCTGCTCCGCCACCTGGAAGTTGAAGTCCCGGGTGCGGATGGCCTCGCCCGCATACAAGCTCAGCGA
This sequence comes from Bacteroidales bacterium, assembly GCA_017535125.1. The sequence continues at coordinate 4,964 of JAFXUS010000007.1, forward strand.
GTACTCGGCCCCGCCGGGCTTGAAGAGGTACAGGTCGGTGCTGTCGTAGTTCTTGTAGTCCTTGACCTGCACCGCATACGGCTGGGCGCCGCGGGTGGTGAACTGGACCTTGAGCTTGCTGTTCTCGAGGGTGATGATCTGCTCCGCAGCGTGCGAGGCGCTCTCGAGCAGGGAGTCCTTGTAGATGGACGCCGCGGGGACAGCGGACGCACCGCCGTCCACCGTCAGGGAGTCATTCCGGACCTGATCCGGAACCTCCGCCTGACGCGCGAGCGATTCCACCAACGCGACGGAGTCCAGCTGCGCCTGCAGCTCGGCCCGCTTGCGCGCCTGCTTGGTCTGGAAGAAGGTGAAGCCGATGAAAATGGCCGCGATCAGGACGAAGCCGATGACTGAATTCTTGTCCATTATGCCTCGCCCTCCTCAGCCTTGCGGATCTGCGCCTCCAATTCCTTCAACTCGGCCTTGGCTTGCTCGATTCTCTCCTCCATCTGCTTGATCAGCGGTTCGCTGTTCTTCGAAGCGGAGAAGAAGCCGATGTTATTCTCGTAGGTGGTGATGTTCTGCTGGAGCTTGTTGTACTTCTCGATCAAGGCATCCTTGGGGCTGCGCGGGGCGCGGCCGGCGTGGGCCGGGGCGCTGCGCTGCGCGCCGAATTCGGGGAACTTCTCCTGCATCGCGTCGCGGTAGGCGCGGCCGATGGCGTCCTTCTCCTTGAAGGGAACGTGGCCGATGGCCGACCAGCGCTCCTGGAAGGCGCGCATCGCCTCCTCGTTGGCGGCAGCCTCCGCGGCCGGCTCGTACGCCTGGATGTCCTCGACGACCTTGCGCTTCGCGCGCAGGTTGCCGTAGAAGTCGTTCTCGCCGCCGGCGTTGGCGTCACGCGCGGCGAAGAACTCGTCGCAGGCGGCACGGAAACGCTTCCAGAGCGCCTCGGACTTCTTGCGCGGCACGGCGCCGATCTCCTTCCACTGCTTCTGCAGGGCGATGAACTGGTCCGTGGCCTTCTTCCACTCCGTGCTGGTCTTGAGCGCCTCGGCCTGCTCGATCAGGGCGACCTTCTTGTCCAGGTTCTCGCTCATGTTGCCCTTGATGCCGGAGTAGAATTCGCGCTTGCGCGTGAAGAATGCGTCGCAGGCGGCGCGGAAACGGTCGTAGATCTTCTGGTTGTCCTTCTTGGTGGCGTAGCCGATGCGGCGCCAGGCGGCCTGGATCTCCTCGATCTCCTTGGACGCGGCGTTCCAGCCGGCGGTGTTCGTGATCTCGCGGGCGGCGATCTCCTCCGTGCGCTCGCACAGCTCCGTCTTCTTGACGAGGTTGTCCGCCTGCTGCTCCTTGAGGCCCTCGAAATGGGCCTGGTAGCGCTTGTTGATCACGGCCGTGGCGGCCTTGAAGCGGTTCCAGATGTCCTCGCGCTTCTCCTTGGCCACGGGGCCGAACTCCTTCCACTGCTCGTGCAGCTTCTGCAGCTCGTGGAACGCGCTCACGACGTTCTCGTTCTCGGCGAGCTTCTCAGCCGCCTCGCAGAAGGCCTCCTTGGCCTCGAGGTTCTTGCGGAAGTCCAGGTCGCGCAGGTCGCGGTTGATCTTGACCATGTCGTAGAACTTCTCCACATAGAACTGGTAGGTATCGTTGATGTCCCGGAAGGCGGTGGCGGGCACGGGACCCGCTTCGCGCCAGCGGTTCTGCAGCTCGCGGAACGCCGGGAACTGGGCGCTGACATCTTCCTGGCCTTCGACGAGGGCCTTGAGCTCCTCGATGATGGCCTGCTTCTTGGCCAGGTTCTCCTCGCGGCGGGCGTCCTGCTCCTTGTTGTATTCGGCGCGCTCCTTCTTGTAATCTGCGTACAGCGCCTTGAAATTCTGCTCGACGGCCTCGAAAGGATTGTCTTGGCTGGACTCCGCGTCATCCGACACGCCGCTCTCGCCCTTGAGGCGGCCCAACAGCTTGTAGAAGGCGGACTTGATGGCCTCGGCCTCCTTGGAACGGGACATCCGCTCCGCGCTGTCTTTCAACTGTACGAACATGTCGGAAAGCTCCGAGAGGGACTTGTCGGCGAAGTTCTCCACCTTGTCCGCCACGTCGGCGGCCTTGTCGGCCACCTTGTCGGCGACGGCCTCGACCTTGTCGGCGAGGGTCTCCTCCGGCTGGGCGGCGGGGGCTTCGGGTTGGGGCTCGGACTGAGCCGGTTCTGCGACGGGTGCCTCTTCAGCAACTACGGTGTCTGCCACCTGGTTTTCTACATCTGCGGAGTCTTTGATGATCTCCTCAGGAATGATGTTCTCGCTCATATTATCAGAGTTTATAAAAATGTTATAGCTGACAAATATACTAAAATATAAAATAAAAAGGGTATTTTTGCGGGACAAAACCAAGATTATGCGAATCGATATTCTCAGCGTCGTCCCCGAGTTGCTGGAGAGTCCCCTCTCCCACTCCATCGTGGGCCGCGCCATCAAGAAAGGACTGGTGGACATCCGGGTCCATAACCTGCGCAAATACGGCATCGGCCCCCGCAAGAACGTGGACGACTACAGCTACGGCGGCGACGCCGGCATGGTGATGCGCATCGAACCGGTCTATGACATGATCAGCGAGCTGCGCGCCGAGCGCGAATACGACGAAGTCATCTATCTCTCCCCGGACGGCGAACGCCTCAACCAGGCCATCTCCAACGAGCTCTCGCTCAAAGAGAACATCATCCTGCTCTGCGGCCACTACAAAGGCATCGACCACCGCATCCGCGAGCACCTCGTCACGCGCGAGATCTCCGTCGGCGACTATGTCGTCAGCGGCGGCGAGATTCCCGCGGCACTGCTCACCGATTCCATCGTGCGGCTGATCCCCGGCGCCCTGACTGACGAGACCTCCGCCCTGTCGGACAGTTTCCAGGACGGTCTCCTCTCCCCGCCCGTCTATACGCGGCCGGTGGAGTTCAACGGTTGGAAGGTCCCGGACGTTTTGCTCAGCGGAAACCCGAAACTCATTGAAGCATGGCAAGATGAGCAAGCTTTGGAGCGGACGAAACACCTGCGGCCGGAGCTAATTAATAAATAATTTTAAGAACTCCGAAGAATTTTTTTAGAAAATTTTCAAAAAAAAGTGAAAAAAGTTTGCACAATTAAAAAATGTGCGTAACTTTGCCATCAGAAATGACAACAACTCGACTCCGGTTCTGTGCCGGAGACTTCTAACCAACAATAATTTAAACCTTCTATAAGGTAATACACTACTAACTAACCGTAACAACCCGCTGTGAAGCGGGTTGTTTTCGTATATGCTGCTGAGGGCTGCCAGATCAGCCCTTGCGCTGCTTCTCGAATTCGTCGTATTTGTCCAGGAATTCCCGGCATTTGGGTTCATTGCCCAGCTTCCGGTACAGGACGGAGATATCGAAGCACAGGGGCTGCGGGTGGACATAATCATTCCCCGGATATTTCAGGCTGATGTCGTAGGCCAGCAGGTTCAGGTCCAGCGCCCGCTGGTACATCCCCTGCTCGCCGTAGCAATACGCCGCAAAGGAAAGGTCCCCGCCGGCCCGGGATCCATATTCTCCGTAGAGGGCCTTGAGGACGGCCGCCGATTCGATGAAGTGCGGCGCCGCCTCGGCGAATCTGTCCTGCGCCACGAAAAAATTGCCGGCCATGCGGTGCGCCTTGCCCGTTCGTGCGTCCCGGGGTCCGAACAGCTTTTCGCACAAAGACAGGTCCAGGGCGATGTATTCTTCCGCCTTGGACTCATAGAGCCGGCCGAACTGCCAGTGGTCCGCCAGCACCTCCGCATAGTCATGCACCAGCGCCTCGAACTCCGGCCCGTCCAGCGCCTGCTCCCGCGCCTGACTGACGGCCTCTTCAAAAATGGCCACCGCCGCATCAAGACCTTCCTGATATGTCTCATAGGTGCCGTTCAAGGCATCATGGGCCTTCTTGATCGTTTCTGTTACCATAGGCAAGGCGTTAATCCTCCATGGCTTTTGCCTTCAGGCTAAGGCAGTCCATAAGTTCTTTATAATCTTCCAATTCTTCAAATATCTCCGCTGCGATACTGAAGTTCTGCAGCGCCTCCTCCCTCTCTCCCAACTCCATAAGCATCATGCCGGCTTTTCGATAGGCATCGCCGACGACCGGATCATCTGTCCCGTATGTCGTTTCAAAATGCGCCACCATCTCGTTCACATAGTCCTGGAAGCCTTCCAGGATATCCGGACAGATGGTCCGCTTTTCCATCACGAACTTGCAGTACATCCACAACAGTGCGGCATGGTTCTGCACGTCAATGTGATTTTCCTCACAATATTCATGGGCGATCTGGTACATCTTGACGGTTTGCCGGATCCGGGACGGAACATCCCCGCATTCGCTTTTCATCTGCTCCGCCTTCGCCAGCCGGGAAACATATCCCTCGTGCCGATTTTCCCGTTCGGCCTCGTCGCGCCGCAGGCTTACCTTGTACGTTTCTTCCTCACCCCCCGGCTCCAAATGGTGGCCGATTTCCCCGAGATATTCTTCGATTTCCTTGATATTTTCCTCTGTAATCCCGATGCATCTCCGGAACTCTTCTTCCGTGATCTGCAGCACGTCAATCAGCCGTTCGGCCTCCTGGATATTCAGCCGCGCAATCACCTCGTCGGAGAGCGGCGTGTCCTCAACCTTCAGGGCGAGCAAAGGATCTTCGCGCAGAGCAAATTGAAGGGCCTCCTCCAGAATGAACGACCTCCACTCCGTGTCGGGATACTCCTTCAGGACGTCCCGGTACCGCACCCGCAGCGCCTGCTCATCCGGGCAGGCTTTCCTGAATGCCGCGACCTTCTTGGCCAGCCAGGGGTTGATGGGATGGGGTTTTTCAGTCATGCAGGCAGGATAGCGCTTTTTTTTGCGTGGCACAAAGCCTAATGGAGAAAAGAGAGTATTTGGGATTATATTTCATTATGAAAACGGCACCATAACATATCCAGCGCACTACTCAGTCCGTTACTCTTCTTTTTCCGCCCCTTAATGAACGACGGAATATCACCTACTTTAATGAAATCCAGGCGCGTGGTCTCAAGTTGGCTGTCGTGGGCAAGTTTATACTTATTGAAGAATTCCTCACAAAACTTCTTAATGTCAGTCGTTTTATCTAGCGTTACTTTCACGTAACACGTCATCCCCATTTCGCATTTATTAGTATCAAAGATGAAATCCAAATAGACATATTTGCCAAATTTGGCTCCATGAATCTTTTTATATGTCTCAACACCCACTTCTTCTTTTAATCCACGATAAATACACGTCTGGAAATCAGGTATTCCACCATGTTACAAATAAACCTGACAAAGAGGCTTTTTAAAAGAATCCTTCCGTGTTTTTAAGTCCGGAGGCCATTTCTCTCATCATGACCATCTCTGTCAAGAATCCGTCTATGGCAAAGCGAAAATCCATATAATTACATTTTCCTTATGGGCGGGAATGCTTTTTTCCACCTTAAAATAATCGTGGTAATTAGTTGGATGTATAGAGAAACAACTACACCAAGTAAGAAAGAACACAAAAAAGAAATCCTATCAGCGAGTTTCTTCTTAGTAATGTCCTCTGCTATTATATAAACACCCTCACTACTCAAGGCTTTTTTTAAATCCTCACCCATATACACGATTGATGAAGGTGTAACCTTTGTTGGCCGAGGGAAAATATTAATAATGTTCAGAGGGTGTTCATAAGGGTGAAGATAATCATCCTGCTGGTTAAAATCATGGTTATAGTGCAAATCAATCCAACTCATTTCTGTATTTTCGCCCATCTTAACACCTTTAATCTCAAGATGAAAAGCAATATACGGATTGTTCTTCTCTTGTGGGAGGAAGACTTCGTTGCCAGATAGGCTCAACGCCATTGATGGATACCCCCTAGTTGAATAAGACTCGACTTTATAAACAGACGACTTCTCGCCTTTATTATCCGAAGTCTTTTCCCTTACTATTCTTTTTTTTGTTCGAATCTCACCAAAGTTCTCATATTCCCAAAGTTCATCTTCACTATATTCACTTGGTTTTGCATCTCTCCCCGAGCTTGAGAATGTGATTGAGGTATAGGTCTGATAGATGTCAGAACTATCTGCCCTATTCAAATACTTTTGGTCAGATTGTGGGACGAGATGCGCAAAAAAGAAATTAGAAGCATTATAATTATCCTTCAGAATGTCACTGTACAAGGTGCACTCAACCTTTACCATCCCATATAAACCGCCAGAGTCCTGTCGGATAGCAACCCTATTAACTACCGGGGAGTACTGCTTAGTTGCACCCTTGAATAACTCGAGCAAAGGATAGATTAAAACAATGGCTAAGGCAATATACGTAAATGAGGAAGTTAGGAAATAAACAAAAGGCCTCATTCTAGGTTTCGTAATAAAATGTTTTAACCTTACCAGATAGCGAAGGTAGGTCAAATGGAAGGATTTCTTTGAAAATCTCATATAATAATCTGTTAACTCTATTATACGCTTATCATGAAAAAAGCAAACTTCAGAACCCTATCTTCCCTTTCTTGCCGTCCCATTTGAAAGTGCCGATGTCGGCGAGTTCAACGAGATGGGAGGCCGGGCGCTCGGGCAGACCGGATTCGCGGAGGATGACCTGCTGGTAGATGGTGCGCGCCATGAGCTTCATGGTGCGGCCGTTGGCGTCGATGGAATTGGCTAGCGCCGCGATGTAGCCGCGGATGTGCTTCTCGGCCGCCGGGCTGAAACGCACGTCGTATTTCTTCAGGCAGAAGCAGAGGACGTCGAAGAGTTCGTCCGCCGTGAAATCCTTGAAAATAAGCGTGTGGTCGAACTCATAGACGCCGGAGTCGGAGAGCTGCTCTGCCACGTTGCCGTTGGGGGCGTTCAGCTCACCCACGACCAGGGCGCATTCGCCGCCCACTTCGACGGTCAATTCCTTGACCTTCAGGCGGATCTGCTCGATGTTGCGGCCGTAGCTCACCCGGTCGTCGCTGAACTTGGGATCGTCGGCGTCGATGAAGATGAGGCCGTTGCAGGCGCGCTTGACGGCATCCTTCAGCACCGCGTCGCAGTCCATCTCGGACACGCCGAAAATGCGTTCGCCCTTGACCTCCGTGATGTGGCTGTTGGCGATCAGGCGCATGCCCTTGAGGATCTGCGCCATGATCTCCGCGACCATGCTCTTGCCGGTGCCGCTCTTGCCGACGAAGCGCCAGCTGAGCAGCCCCTTGCCCACGTACGGCTCCCGGATGGAGTGCAGGTAGCGGGCAGATTTCACGAAATTGCGGATGGCCGTCTTCACGCCGGCCAGGCCCGCGAGCTCGTCCAGCCGCGCGAGCGCCGCGTCGATGGCGACGTCGTCGAAGATGACGTCCTTCTGCGCCTTGTCGATAATCACGTCCTCCGGCAGGATGGTGCTGAGCTCCTCCTTGGTGGGATGATCCAGTCGCGCCATCCGGGCGCCCAAGGTCGCCAGGATCTCGTTCTGCAGGAGGTTGGACACGAAGCGGCCGTTGCCGAAGCGCGGGGACGGCTTCTCGGCCTCCTGCTCAATGATGACGCGCATGTTGGCCTCCGCCCCCTCCGTGAGGGTGAATCCCTGCCTGCGTATCATCAGCTTGCCGATTTCGAGCAGCTCGTCGGGGGTGTAGTCTTCGAAGTTGAACACGTTCGGGAAGCGGCTTTCGATGCCTTCGTTGCTCTCCAGCAACTGCTTCATCGGCGCGGTGTAGCCGGCCAGAATCACGACCATGTCCAGGTTGTCCTTGCCCAGCTCGGTGAGCAGCGAGTTCATCACGATGCGGCCGTAGTCCTTCTCGCCGCCCTCCACCAGCTGGTAGGCCTCGTCGATGAAGAGAATGTTGCCGCGGGCGCGCTCCAGCAGGTTCCGCATCTTAAATTCGGTCTCGCCGATGTACTGCCCCACCATCTGGCTCTTCTCCGTGCGGATCACGCGCCCGCCGGAGAGGATGCCCCAGGAGGCGAACACCCGGCCGATGATTTCGGCCACGGTGGTCTTGCCGGTGCCCGGGTTGCCCAGGAAGGCCATGTGCAGGCGCGGCATGTTGGTGGGCAGGCCCTGCTCCATGCGGAGCCCGGCCAGCTTCACGGCGTTCAGGTAGTCCTTCACCTTGTTCTTGATCTTCCCGAGGCCGACGAGCTCGTCCAGCTCGGTCATCTCCAGGCTTGCGTTACCGCTCACCATCGGGATATCCGCCGCCTCGACCGTCTCCAGCTGCTCCCGGGTGGGGTTGCTGATCGTCTGCAGGCGGCTGTACATCGCGGGAATGATGTGATCGTCGAAGAGCGACTGGACCATCCAGGCGTTCTGGAAGCCGGGCCCGCGGTGGTTGTACTTGTGGAGGATGTACATCTCCAGCTTCGCCTGCGCGTCCGGGGTCAGCTTGAGCTTGCGGCACTGGCAGCAGGCTTCGGCGATCCAGAACAGCTCCTGCGGCTTGAAATCGTCCATGTAGATGGGCGCGCCCAGGCGCTTCTTCAGATCCGGATAATTCGCCAGCACGGATTCGAGCCCGTCGGGTTCGCCGACGAGCACCAGCATCCAGCGGGAGTATTCGGAAGGATTCTCCAGCGCGTCCAGGAGCGCGCGGATAATGCGCTGTTCGGTGTCATACCCATTATTCTTGTCCAGGCGGCAGAGTTCGTGCGCGTTCTCGAAAACGAGCGTTCCGCCCTGCGCATTCCGGATGGCTGCTATCGTATTCTCATATTCGCCGTTGACGGAGGAGGATGCCAACTTGGACACGCGGGTGGAATGGATTTCATCCGTGTCCAGCAGGCCGAGACTCTTGTAGAGTCCGGCCATGAACGGCACGCAGCTGGATTTCCCCGTCCCGGGATTGCCCATCACGGCCACATGCAATCTGGGCGCATTGCCGGTCAGGCCGGCTTCTTTCCGGAGGGCACCCACGCTGCAGCGGGAGACCATTTCGGCCATCCTACCCTTGAAATTCTGCCAGCCGGGGCGCTCGTTGATGACGGACAGCTGGTCGGAAATGGACTGACCGGGAACATAGCCTTCACCGGGAACGGCAGAAACCGGCCACGGACCTTTGATGGGAATCTCTTGCACGAGGACCAGATCGTTGTTCCGATAGAGCGTCATGATCAGCTGGTCCTCTTCGTCTTCGGCCAGGGTGTACCCTTCGCCGAAGAGTTCCGACAGCAGCGTGGGCTTCAGATGCAGGTGGTTCCCGTCCCGGAAAAGCGGGATGCTGTTGCCGTCGAACCAGCCTTTCAGCACGTCCTTTCCATTGCCCGGCGACACCTCCACGAGCAATTCACTCTCCTCATCGACATCCGGAATGGTCAAATCTACATGCACGTACATGCCCCGCGTGGGATGAATCTCCTCGACGACGCCCTGGACAAGATACTCCGCGGAGCTTTCGTCCACAGCACAAAGAAGGTCGTAATGGAGGGTAAAGCTTTTTTCAGCCATGTCCTCTTGTTTTAGTGTTATTGTACAAATCTGCGGATTTCTCCGCTACTTCACCGGCACCAGCCGGACCTCGTACAGGCGCGGCCAGTATTTGCCGGTCAGGTAGATCTTGCCGCTCGCGGGATCGCGGGCGATACCGTTCAGCACGTCCGTTCTCGGCGTGCGAAGCGTGCGCGGGAGGAGGCCGGAGCAGTCGATGCTGGCCTCCACCGTGCCGTCTTTCGGGTCGATGACGACGATCAGGTCGGTCGTATAGACGTTCGCCCAGACCTTGCCGTCGATGTACTCCAGTTCGTTGAGATATCGCACCGGGCGGCCGTCCATCTTCACGTCCACGTAGCGCTCCTGCTTGAGCTCCGGCGTCAGGAAAAACAGCCGCGCGGAGCCGTCGGAGGCGATCAGGGACTTGCCGTCCGTGGTCAGCCCCCAGCCCTCGCGGGGGTAGGAGTACGTCTGTTTGTATTCCAGGGTGGCCGCATCATAGACGAAGGCCACCTTGTTCAGCCAGGTCAGGATGTAGAGATTGTCCCCCAGCACTACGGATCCCTCGCCGAAGTATTTCTGCTGGAAATTCATCTGCGAGAGCACCTTGCCCGTCGCGAGCTCCACCTCGCGGAAGGAGGACTCGCCGAACTGGCCCGTACTCTCGTAGAAATGCCCCCCGTGGAAGAAGAGGCCCTGCGTGTAGGCGCCCGTGTCGTGGGGATATTCCTGCACGACTTCGACCTTGTACTGCTTCACGCGGGCCGAGCAGCCGAGGCACAGCAGCACCAGCGACAGCACCGGGAGGATTCTGAGAAAACGTTGTAACATGGTGTTACAAAGTTAGCATTTTTCGGGCATCTTCGGACCAAAATCATTTAAATATGTATCAAATACCTTTTCCCGTGAAACGGGCTATTTGACAAAACGGAACAGTTTGTTTACCTTTGAGAGTATCGAATACTAAAACTATATCGCATATGCATCTCAAGAAACTCCTGTCCATCCCCCTGTTGCTTGCCCTCTGCCTGGGCGCCGGCGCCCAGGACGACGTCATCCGCCTGTTCACCGAGAACCCGGACCGCGCCTCCAACAACATGCACTCCTACGAGTTCGACCCCATCGTGGACACCCCGGCCCCGAAGGGTTTCAAGCCCTTCTATATCAGCCACTACGGCCGCCACGGCTCCCGCTATGAGCAGAACTCCACCTTCGGCCGCAACGCGCAGCAAGGCTTCGCCTATCTCGACTCCCTCGGCCTGCTGACCGAGGCCGGCAAGGCGCTCTGGGCTGACGTAGAGACCATCGTGGAAGCCCACAAGGGTATGGAAGGCTCCCTGACCCCGCGCGGCGCCCGCGAGCACCAGCTGATCGCCGCCCGCATGGCAAGCCGCTATCCCAGCATCTTCAAGGACAAGGCGCGCCAGGAAGTCAACTGCTTCTCCAGCACCAACTTCCGCTGCATCGTCAGCATGTGCAACTTCACCTACGGCCTGAAGGACAAATTCCCCAAGATCCAGTTCACCTTCACCAGCGCCGAGCGCTTCATGGCCTACATCAACCCGAGCCTGAGCATCCCGCGTCCCGGCGAACCGCCGCGCCAGCGTCCGTCTTTCTCCGGCGGCTACCCCGGCATGCAGCCGCAGCCGCAGGGTTTCAAGCCCTTCCCCGGCGAGCCGGAATATGACCTCAGGCGCTTCCTGACCCCGCTGTTCACGGACTACGACGCCGCCGTCAAGGCCCTCGGCAACCCCGAACCCTTCGTGAAGGCCATCTTCACGACCGGCGGTCTCTGCCAGCTGATCGACTTCCTCGGCGTGGACATCTACCGCAAATACTTCACCCCCGAAGAGCTCGCCTACTTCTGGGCATCCGGGAACGACTCCATCTACCGCATGTGGGGCGGCTCCGTGGAGCAGGGCGACGTGATCCGCTACGCCATCCGCCCGCTGCTGATGGACTTCGTGCAGAAGGCTGACGCCGCGCTCGAGTCCGGCAGCAACCGCGCCGCCGACCTGCGTTTCGGCCACGACACCTCCATCCTGCCGCTCTTCGCCCTCCTGGGCGTGGACGACCCGCAAGGCCGCGTATTCCCCTACAAGGAGGCTCACCTGCACAACTGGTACGCCTTCTTCCAGGTCCCGATGGCTACCAACATCCAGATGGTGTTCTACCGCAACAACAAGGGTGAGGTCCTGACGAAGATCCTCTACAACGAGAAGGAAATCAAGCTGCCGGGCATCGAACCCGTCTCCGGACCGTACTACAGCTGGCCCGCCCTCCGGACGCACTTCTTCCAGCTCTGCGAGAAAGCCGCAGAGCCGTGGACCCGCCATCGCCCGTAGTCAAAAGAATAAATATTAAACAGGGAATGGCCGGGTGCTATGGACGCACCTGGCCGTTTCCGTCTATGAGCCATTTGTAGGTGGTGATTTCGGCCAGGCCCATCGGGCCGCGGGCGCCCATCTTCTGGGTGCTGATGCCGATCTCCGCGCCCAGGCCGAACTGGGCGCCGTCGGTGAAGCTCGTCGGCGCGTTCACGTACACGCACGCGGCGTCCACCTCCTTCTGGAAGCGCTCCGCCGCGGCCGGATCGGCCGTGACGATGCTTTCGCTGTGGCCGGAGCCATAACGGTCGACGTGCGCGAGGGCCTCGTCAATCGAGGCGACGGTACGGACCGCCATCTTGTAGTCCATGTATTCCGTGCCGAAGGATGCCGGCGTGGCCGGTTCGAGCTTCGGGTATTTGCCGGCGAGGGCCGCGAAGGCCGCCTCGTCGGCGAAGATCAGCACGTCCTTCGCCGCGAGCGGCTCCACCAGCGCAGGCAGGTCGCCGAGGCGCGAGCGGTGCACGATCAGGCAGTCCAGCGCGTTGCAGACCGAGACGCGACGCGTCTTGGCGTTCAGCACGATACGCCTGCCGATCTCGAGGTCTCCTGCAGCGTCGAAATAAGTATTCACCACACCGGCGCCCGTCTCGATGCAAGGCACCTTGGCGTTGTCCCGGACGTAGTCGATCAGCCGCCGGCCGCCGCGCGGGATCACGAGATCCACGTAGCCCACGGCGCCGAGCAGTTCCCCGACGGCCTCGTGGGTCGGCGGAAGCAGCGTCACGGCCTCCTCGGGCAGGCCCCGCTCCGCCAGCACGCGCCGGATCAGCGCCACCGCCGCGCGGTTGGACGCGTCCGCGTCGCTGCCGCCCTTGAGCAGGCTGGCGTTGCCGCTCTTGAAGCAGAGCGAGAACACGTCGAAGGTCACGTTGGGGCGCGCTTCATAGATGACGCCGATCACGCCGTACGGCACGCTGACCTTGCGCAGGCGCAGGCCGTTCGGCAGGGTGCGGTCCTCCAGCTTGCGGCCCAGCGGCGACGGGAGCGCCGCCACGTGGCGCATGTCGGAGGCAATGCCTTCCAGGCGCTCCTGCGTGAGTTTCAGGCGGTCGTAGAGGGGGTTCTGCGGGTCCATCCGCGCGAGGTCTTCCGCGTTCGCGGACAGAAGTTCCGCGCTGTGCGCGCAAATGGCGTCGGCCACGGCTTCCAGCGCCGCGGCGCGCTCCGCGTCGGGGATCAGCGCCACCTGCGCCGCCGCCCGCTTGGCTGCTTCGAAAAGATTCATCTGTCAGGGTAGGAATTCAGTGAAAACAGTGTCCGCCGGCCGCTCCAGCAGGTCCGGCAGGATGCGCTCCCGCTTGCCGTCGGCAATCAGCACACGGATGCCGCCGGCCGCCACGCGCCGCGCTGTGTTGTATTTGGAGAACATGCCCCCGCGCCCGAAGGCGCTCTTTTCCTCGCGGATGCAGCCGGACAGGTCGTCCGAGCAGTGGACGGTGCGGATCACCTTCGCCGCCGGATCCTCGGGATTGCGGTCGTACAGACCGGGGATGTTGCTCAGCAGGACAAGCGTCTCGGCGCCGACCATTTCGGCGATCAGCCCGGAGAGCTCGTCGTTGTCGGTGAACATCAGCTCGGTGACGCTCACGGTGTCATTCTCGTTCACGATGGGCACGACGCCGTGTTGCAGCATCACCTCCATGCAGGCGCGCTGGTTCTCGCGTTCGCGCTCCGTCTCGAAATTGTGCTTCGTGGTGAGGATCTGGCCGATCGGCAGGCCGTAGTCGCGGAAGAGGCGGTAATAGAGATCCATCAGGCGGACCTGGCCGACGGCAGAGTACAGCTGGCGCTGCTCCACGCTGTCCAGATCCTCGTCCAGCCGCAGTTCGGTGCGGCCGCAGGCCACGGCGCCGGAGCTCACGAGCACCACCGCCCAGCCCGCCTTGCGCAGGCCGACCACCTGGTCCACCAGCGCGGAAACGCGCGTCACGTCGAGCGTGCCGTCCGCGCGCGTCAGCACGTTCGTGCCGATTTTTACAACGATCCGTTTCATAGGCCAAGGTCTTTTTTCGCTTCCGGAAGCAGGTAAGGGGCCACGTCTTCGTAGGGCAGGACAAATTCAGGCATGCCGTCCACATAGGCGGCCACCTCATATTGCTGGTACGTGAGAATCAGGCCTTCCGCGCAGGGACGCGGATCCCACTGCGGCAGCGGAATCAGGCCGTCCTTCAGGTTGATGTGGTCCTCGAGCTCGCTGCCGACGGCCGCCATACGCTCCTTGAAGTACTCCAGCATGCCGTCGCGCAGCAGGGGCTGCATGGCCTCCTCGGCACCAGGTACGAAGAAATCACGGATGCGCATGCCGCCCTGCTTGTCGAAGGTCATCGGCCCGTCGCCGATGATGCCGCCATGCGCACCGCCCATATAGACGACGCTGCGCGAATCGAAAACGGCGATCCGATCCGTCTCCCAGGTCTTCTCGATCTTGAATTCATAGCTCCAGTCGGGGAAATCGGCGATGTACCGCTCCTTCTCCTCGTCGGTCAGTGCCTCGGATTCGCGAATCCCCTCCGAGCGCAGGTCGTACATCTCCTGCGCGAGGGCGCCGAGTTCGTCCAGCGTCTGCTGCTCATAGTAAGCGAACAGGGCCTTGGAGTCGTTGATATCCCCTTCGAAACGCGGGTAGAAGCGCCGGGTGCCATAGCTGTCGATATTGCTGAGCGCCTTGTCCATCACGTCCACGAGGGTCTGGCGCATCACGGCCGCTGCCTCGGTCGTAGCCTTGGGCAACTCGACGTAGAGGCCCATGCTTGCATGGTCGGTGGAAGGCTCACTGAAATACTGTTCGGTCTTGAGGCCCGGCGTGCCGCCGGTGCAGGACGCCGCCAGCACCAGCACGGCAGCCACCCCGAAAGCGAGGAATTTCTTCATACCAACAATAGTTACTCGCCCAAAGATACGTTTTTTCTCAGAAAAACGGGGCATATATACAAAAAAAGGTCCCGGCATTCTGCCGGGACCTTCGTGCTCCCCCTCGGGGACTTGAACCCAGGACCCCCTGATTAACAGTCAGGTGCTCTAACCAACTGAGCTAAGGAGGATTGTTGCCCGCCACTTTCGTTTTGGGATTGCAAATATACTGCAAAATCTTAAATGCGCAAAGTTTTTCATCTTTTTTTTGCGCCCTTTGTCTATCTTCGAAAGAATTCTTACCTTTGTGTGATATGGATATCGATCTCCTGGCAAAGATGGTGAAGGAACTGATCGTCAAGCACGATCAGGTGGGGCTGCCCGGCGTCGGCACGTTCGTCGCCGAGATGATTCCGGCCACGTTCTCCGACAAGGGGTTCACCATCAATCCCCCCTACCGGCGGCTCTCCTTCTACCCGAGCCGGCTGGAGGACAGCCTGTTGATCGATTTCTACGCCGGATCCAACCAGATTTCGCGGGAAGCGTCCTCGGCCTACATCACCCAGTACCTCGCCGAGCTGAAAGACGTGCTCCTGGAGCGCAAGACCATCGTGCTGCCCGGCCTCGGCCGGCTGCGCGCGACGCGGGAGAACGCCCTGTTCTTCGTGCCCGACGAGGATCTGGACATCTTCCCGGCAGGCGTCGGCCTCGTGCCGGTGTCGCTGAAGAGCCATGCGGTCGAGGAGCAGGAGCCGGTCGTCATCGACGTGCCGGTGCCGACGGTCGAGGAGGGAGGAGATTCGCCGGTCAAGCCGGCGAATGACGGGGATGTCGAGCCGGCGAACGACGGGGAGGTCGAACCCGCCGAAGTTGCAAAGCCGGAGGCCGAAGCCGCAAAGCCGGCGACGGAAGAAGAGAAGCGCCCGCCCTACGACAGTGCGCCCCGCTGGATGCGGGACGACTGGCGGGAGCCGGAGCCGAAGCGTCGGTCCAGATTGATCACGCCGCTGTTGATCCTGCTGGCGCTGGCCGTGCTCGCGCTGGGCGCGTTCGTCGTCCTGGCGCGTATCGCCCCCGACTTCGTCGATTCCATCCTGTACACGCCGGACGAATTGCGGATCATCAATTATTGATGCCATGATCGAGCTGATCTACCCCGCTTCCCCCGCCCCGCTGCTGAAAGGCTCCAAATGCGGCAGAGCCGCGGAAATGCTGCCCGTCGTGGACGAGCTCGGCAACGTCCGCGCCCAGGCCACCCGGGAGCTGGTGCACCACGGCGGAGAGAAGCCGCTGCACCCGGTCGTCCACCTGCACGTCATCAACCGCAGCGGCCAGATCTATCTTCAGCAGCGCGGCCCGGACAAGGATCTGCTTCCGCTGTATTGGGACACCGCCGTGGGCGGCCACGTCGCCTACGGGGAATACATCCCGGAGGCTCTCTACCGCGAAGCCGCGGAAGAACTCGGTCTGCATGATTTCCTGCCCCAGGGGCTCTGCCACTACGTTTTCGAATCCGCCGACGAGCGGGAGCTCGTGAACGTGTTCGCCGCCGTGGGCGAATATGCGCTCAGACCGGATCCGTACGAACTCGCCGGCGGTCGCTTCTGGACGGTCGATGAGATCGAGGAGGCGCTCGGAAAAGGTGTCCTGACTCCCAACTTCGAAGGCGAATACCGCCGCATCAAAAAAGCACTTCTGGCCCTTCTGTAATGCAAGAACTGCGCAAATTCATCAAAGACCAGCTCTCCATTTGGCCGCTCGCGTCGGCCAATTTCCGGGCGTTGAAGGCCGTCAAAAGCCGTGAGCTCACGGTCTACGGCCTCCCCTGCCGCATCCAGTGGAACCCGGAACGCGTTGGCTCCTCGACGGCCGACACCTCGCCCGAGGCCATCGCCGCCCGGCCCTGCTTCCTCTGCGAGAAGAACCGGCCGCCGGAGCAGCACCATATCAAGTTCGAAGGCCGCAAGGGCCGCACCTACAACGTCCAGATCAATCCCTACCCCATCTTCCGGGACCACCTGGTCATCGTCCGCGACGAGCATCTGCCGCAGGCCATATGGCACCACATGCCGGACATCCTGGACTTTGCCGCCAAATACCCTGAATTCACGGCCTTCTACAACGGGCCGGCCAGCGGCGCCTCCGCGCCCGACCACCTGCATTTCCAGGCCGCGCCGCGTCACAAGATGCCGCTGGAGGAAGCCGTGGACGCATTTCTCGACGCGCCCGGCGCGCCGCTCGCTTCCGTCAAGGACGCGACGCTGTACCGCTTTCCCGGCTATTGCCGGGGCGTCTATGCACTCAAGGCGACCACTTCGAAGTCCCTGACCAAGCTCTTCTACCGCCTGCTGGACTGCTGCGACCGCCGTCCCGGCGAGACGGAGCCCAAGTTCAACATGTACACGTATGTGAAGGGGGCCGAGTGGCGCTGCTTCGTGGTGCTCCGCTCCGCGATACGCTCCCACCACTTCGACGCCGAAGGCGCGGACCACCTGACCGTCAGCCCGGGCGCCGCGGACATGGCGGGCGTGTTCGTCACGCCCTTCCGCGAGGACTACGAAAAAGCCACGCCGGCGCTGCTGGAGGCCATCTTGGACGAGGTGACCATCCCTGCACACGAGCAGGAAATGATCGAATGGCGCCTGACGCGCAGGCAGCCCACCGTGGCCGTCGGCATCCTCGCCGCCGAGGAGATCTGTTTCGAGATCATCTCGGACGGCGCCGGCCCGCAGCGGGTGCGCTGGTGCGAGGGACGCATCGCCTACAACGGCGCACTCTACGACGAACTGTACTTCGATTCCATCACGCGCTCGACCCTCTTCGCCGAGCCTTCCTTCATCCTGCACGACGTGGTGATCGGCATCGACTTCCACTGGCAGCAGAAGCGCACGCTCAAGTTCGCCGGCGGCCTGAAATTCATCGTCGAGGGCGACAAGATCCGCGCGGTCAACCTCGTAGGCATGGAAGACTATCTGCTGAGCGTCATCTCCTCCGAGATGAAGTCCAGCGCCTCCGTGAATTTGCTCAAGGCGCACGCCGTCATCTCGCGCAGCTGGCTGCTGGCGCGCATGGAAGACCATTCGGCACACGACAACTTCGATGTCTGCGCAGACGACCATTGTCAACGGTATCAAGGACTTACGATGGCCGTGGGCGACAACGTCCGCACGGTCATCGACGAGACATGGGGACAGGTGCTCCGCTATCAGGGGCAGCTCTGCGACACCCGCTACGCCAAATGCTGCGGCGGCAAGACCGAACTCTTCAGCACCTGCTGGGAAGACGTCGACTACCCCTACCTGCAGTGCGTCGACGACCCCTGGTGCGACTGCGAGAACGACGAGATCCTGTCCCAGGTCCTCAACGACTACGACCAGCAGACGAAGGACTTCCACGACTGGACCGTCCGCTACGACGCATCCGAACTCTCCGCCCTGGTGCACGAACGCACCGGCATCGATTTCGGCGAGATCAAGGCGCTGGAGCCCATTGAACGCGGCCCGTCCGGGCGCATCAAGTACCTGCGCATCGTGGGCAGCAAGCGCACCGAGGTCGTGGGCAAGGAACTGAAGATCCGCCGCGCGCTGAGCACTTCGCACCTCAAGAGCTCCGCCTTCGACGTGGAGCGCGACCCCGCCGGCGCGTGGATCCTCCGCGGCCGCGGCTGGGGCCACGGCGTCGGCCTCTGCCAGATCGGCGCCGCCGTGATGGCCGCCAACGGATTCGATTACAAGCAGATACTCCAACACTATTATCCCGGCACCGATGTCGAATAAGCAACTGTCCCCCTGGTGGTGGGTCCCCACGCTCTATTTCGCCGAGGGCATCCCCTACTTCATCGTCAACGTGATTTCCGTCACGATGTTCAAGCGCCTCGGCATGTCGAACGGCGACCTGGCGATGTACACCTCCCTGCTCTACCTGCCCTGGGTCATCAAGCCGCTGTGGAGTCCCTTCGTGGACGTGATCCGCACGAAGCGCTGGTGGATCCTGCTGATGCAGCTGCTGTGCACGGCGGGCTTCGCGGCCCTCGCCCTCAGCGTCAGTCCGGACGTGTTCGGCTGGTCGCTGGTCATCTTCTACGTCATCGCCTTCGCTTCCGCGACGCACGATATCGCCGCGGACGGGTTCTATATGATCGCGCTGGACCAGAAGCGGCAGGCCGCCTTCGTGGGCATACGCAGCACCTTCTACCGCATCGCATCGGTCTTCGGACAGGGCGTCATCGTGGTGCTGGCCGGCGTGCTGGAGGAGCGCCTCGGCGTCATCCCGCGCGCCTGGAACATCACCCTGCTCGTCTGCGCCGCCCTCTTCGGCCTCATCACCCTCTGGCACGGCCGCTTCCTGCCTGTCGCGGAAAATGGCGCCGGCCGGGAGGGCTGCGGCCGCCCGAGCGAAAAAGAATCGTCCTCGCTCCGCTGCGGAAACGCCCGTTCGGCCGCACCATCCCGGTCAGGCGCGGACGTTTTCCGAGAGTTCGGGCAGGCATGGGTGACCTTTTTTAAGAAGCCGGGCGTTTGGCTGGCGATTGTGTTTATGCTGTTGTACCGCCTTCCGGAGGCGTTTTCCGTCAAGATGCTGACCCCGTTCCTGCTGGATCCCGTCGAGGCCGGCGGACTGGGGCTGAGCACGGCGCAGAGCGGACTCGTTTACGGCACCGTGGGCGTGATCGCCCTGACCGTGGGCGGCATCCTGGGCGGCCTGTTCGCCGCCAGGCACGGCCTGCGCAAATCGATGTGGCCCATGTCGATGGCGCTCGCGCTGCCCTGCGCGGTGTATCTTATTCTCGCCGCCGTGCAACCTTCCGCGCTCTGGAGCATCTTCTTATTGGTAGCCCTCGACCAGTTCGGCTACGGCTTCGGCTTCACGGCGTACATGCTCTATATGATGCAGTTCTCCGAAGGCGGGTTCAAAACCTCGCACTACGCCATCTGCACGGCCTTCATGGCCCTCTCGATGATGGTGCCGGGCCTCTTCGCCGGCTGGATGCAGGAGGCGCTCGGCTATGTTGGATTCTTTATCGTCGTCATGATATGTTGTCTCGCCACCATTACCGTCACATTCTTTGCGCGGCGGCGCTGCTCCTCCTAGCGGTCTCCGCCTTTGCGGCCCCCCGTGTCAAACCTGGCATCGAAGTCCTGCGGGACCGCGGCTTCGCGGGCCTGGAAGGAAAACGCGTCGGCCTGGTCACCAACCCGTCCGGCGTGGACAGCCAGCTGAATTCCACCATCGACATCCTCTTCGAGGCGCCGGGCGTCAAGTTGGTCGCCCTCTATGCCCCGGAGCACGGCGTGCGCGGGGACGTGTATGCCGGCGGCAAGGTGGAGTCCGGCAAGGACGAGCACACCGGCCTGCCGGTGCATTCCCTCTTCGGCAGCACCCGCCAGCCCACCAAAGAGATGCTCCAGGGCATCGACATCATGGTGTACGACATCCAGGACGTGGGCAGCCGCTCCTACACCTTCATCTCCACGCTGGGGCTCGTGATGCGCACCTGCGCCGAGGTGGGCATCCCCGTAATGGTGCTCGACCGGCCGAACCCGCTGGGCGGCAACAAGGTTGAGGGCCCGCTCGTACGCGACGGCTACCATTCCTTCGTCAGCCAGTACAAGATCCCCTACGTTTACGGTCTCACCGTGGGCGAGCTGGCCACGCTCATCAACGAGGAAGGCCTCAACTGCGGCCAGAACGGCAAAGCCGCGCCGCTGAAATGCAAGCTGACCGTCGTCCCGATGGAAGGCTGGACGCGCGACATGCTGTTCAACGACACCGGCCTGCCGTGGATCCTCCCTTCGCCCAACATCCCCTATGCCGAGACGGCCATCTGCTACCCCTCCGCCGGTCTCTGCGGCGAAAT
Organism: Bacteroidales bacterium; assembly: GCA_017535125.1. The sequence continues at coordinate 25,485 of JAFXUS010000007.1, forward strand.
GTACAACTACCTCAACATCGGCATCGGCTACACCCTCCCCTTCGCCACCTTCGCCGAGGAATGGGTGGACGCCGACAAGCTCAAGGAGAAGCTGGACAGCTACCACGTGCCGGGCGTGGCCTGGCGCACCATCCACTACCAGCCGATTTCCGGGCGCCTGAGCGGAAAGCTCATCCACGGCGTACAATATTATTATACCGACTACGAAGCCGCCACCCTCACGCTCACCCAGTTCTACGTCATGCAGGCGGTCTGGGAGCTGTACCGGAAAAACCCCATTGAGGCAGGCTCAGACAGGCTTTCCATGTTCAATAAGGTTTGCGGCACAGACTTTGTCAGTAAAACGTTCGGACGGACGATGAAAGTCTCGGACATCGCAGATTTCTGGTCCGCGGACGTCCCCGCTTTCAAAGCCCTGTCCAAGAAGTACTACATTTATTAAAAACACACGATTATGAAACGCTTGACCACACTCTCCCTGATCGCAGTAGCCGTAGCGGCTATGATCGCGGTCCCTGCAGACGCTCAGACCAGGGGCGGTAGCAATTCCCGCGGTGGATCGGGCGGCGGAAATGCCCGCAACAGCGGCGGCACCCGTCCTTCCTCTTCGATGTCCGCTCCGTCCTCCCAGACGAGAAGCTCCGGCCAGTCCGGAAATACCAAGGGCCTCGGCTCCGTGAACCGGAGCAGCCAGCCCGCTGCACCTTCCCATAACACGCAGCCGCGAACCAATTCGCAGCCGCAGCAGCCCAGGACCCAGCCGTCCCAGCCCAAGACGCAGCCGTCCCAGCCGCCGCAGCAGCCCAAGGCCCAGCAGCAGCCGAGCCGGCCGCAGAACAGCCAGCCTTCCCGCAGCGGCAGCAACGTCCGCCGGCCGGAGTCTGCACCTGCTCCGCAGAATCACCAGACACCCAACCAGCCGCAGAACCGCCAGAGCCCCAATCAGCCGGGCGGCAGCATCAACCGCAACCAGCCCCAGCCGGGCATGAGCGTCAAGCCTGACGCGCCGAGAACCGTCCGGGACCGTCCGGGCACCCCGCGCAACTTCGAGGGCGGCCGCGAGCCGCACCACATCCAGATGCACCCGGGTCCCGGCCACAACATGGAGCGCATCCCGCCGCGCCATCGCGACCCGATGCCGTACGGACGCGCGGTCCGCTTCTGGGACGGCGGACGCCACTACTTCGGCTACCGCGTCTCCTACCTGCCGAGCCGCTACACCCGGGTGGAATACTACGGGATTCCGTACTACCTGCTTGACGGCATCTACTACCGCTACTACCGCGGACACTACTATGTGAGCCGTCCTCCGTTCGGCGTCATCTTCGACGCGGTGCTGGACAACATCCTCTACAGTGTCTGCAACTTCGCCTACTACTACGACGTATACGACACGTTCCGTACGATCAACGACAATGCGAAGACCATCGCCAGCCAGAATGCGACCATCGCGGCCAACAACGCCACGATCGCCCGCCAGAACGCGGACATCGCGCTGAACACCGACCGCGCCGCCAAGTCTCACCAGGAGGCTGACCGCCTGGGCCTGGTCCAGAGTTACGCCGACGCCGGCATGGAGTACTTCTACCAGGACGGCGTGTTCTTCATCAAGGACAAGGACGGCAAGTACGTGACCATCGTCCCGCCCGCGGGCGCCCTGGTCCGGGAACTGCCGGACGACTATGACACCATCACCCTCGACGGCGAGGAGTACTACAAGGTGGATGACACCGTGTACAAACTCTCCATCATCGACGGTTCGCCTTACTTCGAGGTGCTCGGTCAGCTGACCGGCCCGCTCGCCCAGAAGTACGATCTTTACGATACGCTGTAGTGGCGACGATAGGCATATTCGATTCAGGGTCGGGAGGACTTTCGGTATTGAAGGAAATACGGAAGGTCCTCCCTTCCGAACGTTTCATCTACTACTCCGACAACGCCCATTGCCCCTACGGGGAGAAGAGCCCGGAGTACATCCAGGACCGCGCCCGCACCATCACGCGACTGCTGATGGGCCGGGGCGCGGAAGCCGTTGTGGTGGCCTGCAACACGGCCACCGGCGCGGCCATCGCCACGCTGCGCGCGGAGTTCGACATTCCCTTCATCGGGATGGAGCCGGCGGTGAAGCCGGCCGCCCTCGGGACGCGCAGCGGCGTGATCGGCGTGCTGGCGACCGCCGGCACGCTCAAGGCATCCAAGTACCTGAACACGAAAGAATTATACCAGGACGACGTGCGCATCGAGGAGCACGTCGGCGAAGGTTTCGTGCAGCTCGTCGAACGCGGCGAGCTGGACGGTCCGGAGACGGAGCGCGTCGTCCGCGCCAGTCTGCAGCCCCTGCTGGACGCCGGCGCCGACACGATTGTGCTCGGCTGCACGCACTACCCCTTCCTGCGCCCCGTCATCGAGCGCATCGCCGGACCCGACGTCCGCGTCATCGACCCCGCTCCCGCTGTCGCCCGCCAATTGGTCAAAGTCCTTTCTGACCGTGGGATTATAGATGCCGGATCGCAGTCCGCCATGACTAGTTCCAGTCATTCCGGGCGGTTCCTGAGCTTGTCGAAGGACGACCCGGAATCTCCCGGCATCGAGCTCCTCTCCTCCGGCGACCCCACGACGCTCCATCACCTCGCCTCTACGTTTGACTGATCAGTCCGTTTTTCACAATTCACTGGTTAACAATGAATTACAAAATGAACCTGCTGAAAAATCGACAGGTTCATTTTGTAATATAAAGAATATCAACATCTTGCAAAAAACGGCCATACATTGAAAAAGATTGTGTATCTTTGTATTCTATGATTAGTCAGGAACAAATCAAAGATTTGCAGGAGCGGGCGAAGACGCTCCGGGAGTGCCTGTCCATCGAGAAGAAGCGGACGGAAGTGCAGGAGAAGGAGCGGCAGAGCCAGGCCCCGGATTTCTGGGACGACCCCAAGCAGGCTGAGACCTTCCTGAAGGGCCTCAGCGGCCTGAAAGCCTGGGTCGTCGCCTTCGACAAGGCCCAGTCGGCCGTAGACGACCTGGAAGTCCTGCAGGAGCTGGATCCCGAAGGCCCGGACATCGACGCGGCCTACAAGCAGGCCTGCACGCAGATCGAAGATCTCGAACTCAAGAATATGCTGGGTGCGGAGGGCGACAACCTCGGCGCCGTCCTCACCATCAATTCCGGCGCCGGCGGCACCGAAGCCAACGACTGGAGCGCCATGCTCATGCGTATGTACATGCGCTGGGGCGAGCGCAACGGCTACAAGATGACCGTCACCGAGGAGATCGAGGGCGACGAAACCGGCATCAAGTCCTGCACCATCCAGTACGAAGGCGACTACGCCTACGGCTACCTCAAGGCCGAGTCCGGCGTGCATCGCCTCGTGCGCATCTCCCCCTTCAACGCGCAGGGCAAGCGCCAGACCACGTTCAGCTCCGTGTTCGTGTACCCGCTCGTGGACGACAGCATCAACATCGAGATCAACCCCGGCGATATCGAATGGGACACCTTTCGCTCCGGCGGCCACGGCGGCCAGAACGTCAACAAGGTGGAGACCGGCGTGCGCGTTCGTCACCTCCCCACCGGCATCACGGTCGAGAACACCGAGACCCGCAGCCAGCAGGACAACCGCCAGCGGGCCCTGCTCATCCTCAAGTCCCGCCTCTACGACATCGAGCTCAAGAAACGCCAGGAGAAGCAGGCCGAGCTCGAGGGGCAGAAGAAAAAGATTGAATGGGGTTCGCAGATCCGTTCCTACGTCCTGCACCCGTACAAGATGGTCAAGGACCTGCGCACCGGCTGGGAGACCGCCGACACGCAGGGCGTCCTGGACGGCGACCTCAACGACTTCATGAAAGAATTCTTAATGCACAACTAAACCATATGGCAGATTTCAAATACGCACCGATGTTCCAGCTGGGCGCAGATCCCACTGAGTACTACAAGATTCCGGGCTCCGAGCAGTATGTCTCCACGGGCGACTTCGAAGGACACAAGATCCTGAAGATCAAGAAGGAAGGCCTCACCGTGATGGCCAACACCGCCTTCCGCGACGTCAGTTTCCTGCTGCGCCGCTCGCACAACGAGCAGGTCGCGAAGATCCTCCGCGACCCGGAGGCCTCGGAGAACGACAAATATGTGGCCCTGACCTTCCTGCGCAACGCGGAGGTGGCCGCGAAGGGCAAGCTCCCCCTCTGCCAGGACACCGGCACCGCCATCATTCACGGCGAGAAGGGCCAGCAGGTCTGGACGGGCTATTGCGACGAAGAGGCCCTGAGCCTCGGCGTATTCAAGACCTACACGGAGGAGAACCTCCGCTACAGCCAGAACGCCCCGCTGGACATGTACAAGGAAGTCAACACCAAGTGCAACCTCCCGGCCCAGATCGACATCGAGGCCGCCGAGGGCGCCGAATACCGCTTCCTCTGCGTGACCAAGGGCGGCGGCTCCGCCAACAAGACCTATCTCTACCAGGAGACCAAGGCCCGCATCCAGAATCCCGGCACGCTCGTCCCCTTCCTCGTGGAGAAGATGCGCTCGCTGGGCACGGCGGCCTGCCCACCCTACCACATCGCCATCGTGATCGGCGGCACCTCCGCCGAGAAGAACCTCCTCACGGTCAAGCTCGCCTCCACCCACTATTACGACGGGCTGCCCACCACGGGCGACGAGACCGGCCGCGCCTTCCGCGACGTCGAGCTGGAAGCCCAGCTGCTCGAGGAAACCCGCAAGATCGGTCTCGGCGCGCAGTTCGGCGGCAAGTACATGGCGCACGACGTGCGCGTCGTCCGCCTGCCTCGCCATGGCGCCAGCTGCCCGATCGGCCTCGGCGTCAGCTGCTCGGCCGACCGCAACATCAAGGCGAAGATCAACGCCGACGGCATCTGGATCGAGAAAATGGATGACAAGCCCTACGAACTCATCCCCGAGGAGCTCCGCAAAGCCGGCGAGGGCGAGGCCGTCAAGATCAACCTCGACCAGCCGATGAAGGATATCCTCGCCGAGCTCACCAAATACCCGGTCAGCACGCGCCTGAGCCTGAACGGCACCATCATCGTGGGCCGCGACATCGCCCACGCCAAGATCAAGGCCCGGCTGGACGCCGGCGAACCGATGCCCCAGTACCTCAAGGACCATCCGATCTACTACGCCGGCCCCGCCAAGACCCCGGCCGGCATGGCCTGCGGCTCCATGGGTCCGACCACGGCCGGCCGCATGGACCCGTACGTGGACGAGTTCCAGGACCACGGCGGCTCGATGATCATGCTCGCCAAGGGCAACCGCGCGCAGTGCGTGACCGACGCCTGCAAGAAGCACGGCGGCTTCTATCTCGGCTCCATCGGCGGCCCCGCCGCCATCCTGGCCCAGAACAACATCAAGAGCATCGAGTGCGTGGAGTATCCGGAACTCGGCATGGAGGCCATCTGGAAGATCAAGGTCGAGGACTTCCCCGCCTTCATCCTCGTGGACGACAAGGGCAACGACTTCTTCAAGCAGCTCGGCCTGTAAGACAAAACCGTCATGATCGAAATCATCCAAGTCAACATCTCCGGCGAGGACAAGCCCGGCTTGACCACGGCCCTCACCTCCATCCTTGCGCAGTACGACGCGACCATCCTGGACATCGGCCAGGAGAACATCCACAAGTCGCTCACGCTGGGCATCCTCTTCCTGACCACCCCGGAGCAGTCCGGTTTCATCATGAAGGACCTGCTCTTCAAGGCGTCGGAGCTGGGCGTGCAGATCCGTTTCACGCCCATCGAGCGGGAGGCATACGACGCCTGGGTGGCCCGACAGGGCAAGAACCGCTACATCGTGACCCTGCTGGGCCGCACGGTGACGGCCCGCCAGATTGCGGACGTGACCGCGGTCATTTTCCGCTTCGGGCTCAACATCGATGCCATCCGCCGCCTGACCGGCCGCCCGCCGATCGAGGGAGTGGACGAGCGCGCCGCCAAGGCCTGCATCGAGATTTCCGTGCGCGGCATGCTCAGCGACGAAGAGCGCGCGGCGCTGCAGAACGCCCTGCTGAGCCTGCCGAAGAGCGGCTTGGACATTTCCTTCCAGAAGGATGACATTTACCGGCGCTCCCGCCGGCTCATCTGCTTCGACATGGACTCCACGCTCGTGCACACCGAGTGCATCGACGAACTGGCCGCCCGCGCCGGCGTCGGCGAGCAGGTCAAGGCCATCACGACCCGGGCGATGCGCGGCGAGATCGATTTCACGGAGAGTTTCACGCAGCGCGTGGCCCTGCTCAAGGGACTGGACGTGAGCGTCATGGAAGAAATCGCCCACAACCTCCCCTACAACGAGGGCCTGGAACGCATGATGAAGATCCTCAAGATGGTGGGGTACAAGACCGCCATCCTGTCCGGCGGATTTACCTATTTCGGGAAATTCCTGCAGCAGAAGTTCGGCTTCGACTACGTGTACGCCAACGAACTGGAGATCGTGGACGGCAAACTGACGGGCAAATACGTGGGCGACGTGGTGGACGGCCGCCGCAAAGCCGAGCTGCTTCGCCTGCTCTGCCAGGTAGAGAACATCAACCTGGCGCAGTCCGTGGCCGTCGGCGACGGCGCCAACGACCTGCCGATGCTCTCGCTCGCGGGTCTCGGCATCGCCTACCACGCCAAACCCAAGGTGCAAGCTAACGCCCAGCAGAACATTACCTCGATCGGCCTCGACGGCATCCTGTATTTCCTGGGATTGAAAGACTCTCAGATTGACCCCTAAATTGGAGGATTTTTCGTACCTTTGCGTTTCCGCGAGCGAATCGCACTAGTTGTATTATCTGACGTGTATGTTTTTCATGAATAAGAGGTTATTCATCTTTCTGCTGTTGCTGGCCCCGCTGACCGGAACGTTTGCCGTTGCCCAGAGCGTAATGACGGATCAGCAGGTCATCGAATATTATGAGCAGGGCGTCGCACAGGGAAAATCCCGGGAAGCGATCGCCCAGGAACTCGCGCTCCGCGGCGTCACGCGGGAGCAGGCGCAGCGCGTCGCCGCAGCCTGGCAGGCCCAGCAGAACGCCGCCCCGGCCACGCTGGACCAGGGAAGCCGCAGCCACGTGTCCGGAGAGACGGCCCTTTCCGCCGCCGGCCCGGATGAAATCCTGCCCGAGAATGCCAGCAGCATCTACGGCTACGACGTCTTCCGCAACCGCAACCTCAGTTTCGCACCCGGCGTCAACATGCCCACCCCGACCAACTACCGGCTCGGCCCGGGCGACGAGGTGATCATCGACATCTACGGCGCCGCCCAGCAGACCATACGCCAGACCATTTCCCCGGAGGGCAGCATCGTCGTCCAGTACGTGGGGCCCGTGTACCTCAACGGGCTGACCGTGGACGAGGCCAACACCTTCCTGCGCAAGAAGCTTTCCTCCATCTACGCCGGCCTCAACCAGGGCGGCAGCAGCAAGACCAACATCCGCCTGACCCTCGGGCAGATCCGTTCCATCCAGATCGACGTCCTGGGTGACGTGGCCACGCCCGGCACCTATTTCGTATCGTCGTTCTCGTCCGTCTTCCACGCCCTCTACCAGGCCGGCGGCATCGTCGAACCGGGTTCGCTCCGCAATATCACCGTCACCCGCGGCGGCAAGACCGTCGGACAGGCCGACGTGTATGAGCTCCTGACGACCGGCAGTCGCGAGAATGACGTCCGTCTCGAAGACGGCGACGTCATCCTGGTCCGCCCCTACACCGAAATGGTCAAGATCAGCGGCATGGTCATGCGTCCGATGCTCTTCGAAATGAAAGACGGGGAGACGCTCGCGCACCTGATTTCCTACGCCGGCGGTTTCGCAAACGGCGCCAATACCGAGAGCGTCAACGTCGTGCGGCAGAACGGCAAGTCCTTCGAAGTCCGTACCGTCGAGAACCGCGACTTCACCAGCTTCGTCCTGCAGAACGGCGACGAAGTGACCGTGGGCCGGCTCCAGTCCCGTTTCGAGAACCGCATCTCCATCAGCGGAGCGGTCTTTTTCCCGGGCATGTATGAGCGCAGCGAGGAGTTGCGGACGGTCCGCCAGCTGGTCGCGAAGGCCGGCGGCCTGCTGCCGGAAGCCTTCACCGGCCGCGCCGTGATCAACCGCGAACACGAAGACCGCTCGCTCGAGGTCTTCTCCATCAACCTGGAGCGCGTCCTGAACGGATCCGATCCGGACTTCGTCCTGAGCAACAACGACGAACTCATCATCGCCAGCAAGACCGTCCTCGAAGACCGGGGCACGATGGCGATCAGCGGCCTGGTCGCACATCCCGGCACTTTCCCCTTTGCAGCCAACACCACGGTGGAAGACCTCATCGTCATGGCCGGCGGGCTGACGAACGGCGCCTCCACCGCCCGCGTGGACGTGACCCGCATGCGCAAGGACACGGAGAGCCTGACCGCCTCCGACAACATGGCTGAGCTGTACAGCTTCTCCATCAAAGACGGCCTGGTTGCCGACGGCGAGGGCGGCTTCGTGCTCGAGCCCTTTGACGAAGTCGTGGTCCACCAGAGCCCGGCCTACAACCATGCCGTGCATTTCCGCATTTCCGGGCAGGTCAATTTCCCCGGATCCTATACGCTGACCGGACATGATGAGCGTCTGAGCGACGCCGTCAAGAAAGCCGGCGGCCTGACTGCATTCAGCTACACCAAGGGCGCCCGCCTTTACCGCGCCCAGACGGCCGCGGAACGGCGTCAGGCCCGGGATGCAGCCGAATCCCTGCTGCAGGCCGGCGATACGGCCGCCTTCCGGCAGATCAACCGCCAGAACGAAGGTATCGTCCAGGTCGCCATCGACCTGGAGAAAGCCCTCGCCCACCCCGGCGGAGAATACGATATCCTGATCCGCGAGAACGACTCGCTGGAGATTCCGGAAGCCAGCAGCACCGTCCTGACCCGGGGTGCCGTGATGGCTCCCAGCACACTGTCCTACGTTGCCGGCAAGACGGCCGGTTACTATATCCGCAAGAGCGGCGGCTATGGCCAACGCGCCCAGACCGGAAAAGCCTACATCGTCAACCTGAACGGCGAGAAACGGCCGCTCCACTCCTGGAGCAGGGTCATTCCGGGCGATGAGCTCGTGGTCCCCCAGCGGGAAAAGAAGACTGTCGACGTGCGCGGCGCCGCCGTCGCCTATAGCTCCGCTGCGGCGTCCCTGGCCACGCTGGGCGTCACGATCATGACGTTGATCAACCAAAGTAAGAAATAAGGCACATGAGCGAGGAATATAACGACGAACTTGAGATCGACTGGATGGGGTTGTTCGCCAAGCTGCTCAAAAGCTGGCGCTTCATTCTCATCGTGTCCGTCATCTTCGGCGCGCTGGGCATCGTCGCGGCGCTGACGCAGCCGCGCAAATACAACGTGGAAATGACACTCGCTCCGGAGGTGCAGACCAGCACCTCGAGCAGCCTCAGCAGCATTTCCTCCATCCTGGGTGTCGGCGGCGCCGCCGCTTCAGGTACCGATGCCCTCAACATCACGCTGTTCCCCGAAATCTGCAAGAGCACCCCGTTCCTGACGGAACTCTTCCCCGTCCGGCTGACCCCGTACGTTTCGCCGAAGGATGCCGAAAAGGGTGTCGTCGCCCAACCGACGACGGTATTCGACCACATGACCGGCGAGGACAAACCCGGCAAGGGATTCCGCTGCTGGCTGAAAGGCCTGTTCGCCCGGAAAGAAATCGTGGAAGATGAGACGGTCGTCAATCCCGCCCGGCTCACGCACAAGCAGGCATGCGCCGTGGAGGCGCTCTCCAAGAGCATTTCCGCCAACGTGGACAAAACAGGCATCACGACCATATCCGTCAGCCTGGACGATCCCCTGATGGTCACGCAGCTGGCCGACACCGTCTGCCGCCGCCTACAGGAATATGTCATCCTCTACCGGACGCAGAAGGCCATCGAGGACTTTGACTATTATGTCAAGATGACGAAAGACGCGCAGGAGAAGCTGATCAAGGCCCAGGCGGCCTACGCATCCAGCGTGGACCACGAGCGCGACCTCATCCTCCAGTCCGTCAGCAGCCGCCGGGAGCGCCTCCGCCAGGAGGCCGAGCTGGCCAGCCAGCTGTACAGCCAGATGGCGCAGCAGCAGGAAATGGCCCGCGCCAAGATCCAGGAGGTGAAGCCGGTCTTCGCCGTCATCCAGCCGGCCACCATGCCGCAGCATGCCGCAAACAGCCGCAAACGCACCGTCCTGATCTGGGGTTTCGTCGGCTTCTTCCTGTCCTGCCTCTGGGTGGCCCTCGGCAAGGATGCCCTGGCCAAATTCCGCAGCGGCGTCAAGGAGAGACTCGACGAGCAGGAGTAAACGGCGAATCTCTTTTTATTGCTATATTTGCAGTCCCAACGCGGGTGTGTTGTAATTGGTAGCCAAGCGGGACTTAGGATCCCGTGCCGCAAGGCGTAAGGGTTCGAGCCCCTTCACCCGCACAAAAAAGCCGGCCTCGGAAGAGGTCGGCTTTTCGTATGCAGATGAGATATTAGAAGGTGTATTTCAGCTTCTTCAGGTCGTCGTCCGCGGAGCTGCCGCCGAAAAGCAGCTCGTACTCGCCGTGCACGGGAATCATGTCCTGCGCGGTCTCGCTCCACCAGGTGAAGATCTCGTCGTCGAGCGGAATGCGCACGGTGGCCGTGGCACCGGCCGTCACCGTCACGCGCCGGAAGGCGCGCAGCGTCTTGTTCGGGCCGCCGGCATCGACCGGCTGACGGACATAGAGCTGGACCGTCTCGGTGCCGTTGCGCCGGCCCGTGTTCTTGACCGTGAATTCCAGCACGCCGTCATGCACCTTGCCGGCGCCGTAGTGGAACTGCGTGTAGCTCAGGCCGTAGCCGAACGGGAAGAGCGGCGTGCCGCGGAAATAGCGGTAGGTGTGACCCTCCATGTTGTAGTCCTCCACGTCGGGGAGCTGATCCACCGAGCGATAGAACGTGACCGGCAGCTTGCCGGACGGGTTGAATTCGCCGTACAGGGCCTCCACGATGGCCGTACCACCCTCCTGGCCCGGATACCAGGCCTGCAGGATGGCGTCGCAGCTGGCCGTTTCGGGAACGAGCCCGACGGCACATCCGGAGAAGTTCACGAGGATCACCTTCTTGCCGGCGTCGTGCAGCACCTGCAGCAGGCGCCGCTGGACGGCGGGCAGTTCGAGGTCGGTGCGGTCACCGCCGGAGAAGCCCGGCAGCTGCACCGGCATCTCCTCGCCCTCGAGGCGCGGCGAGATGCCGCCCGCGAAGACGACCACGTCGATGCCTTCGAGACGCTTGAGCACGTCCGCCTCGTCCAGCTCCGGCAGGAAACTGTCATGCAGGAGCTTCGTGCGGCGGGCGTAGGCCTTGACGTCGTTGATATTGATGGCGTACTGCTTCGCGACCTCCTCGAGCTCATCGGCCGAGAGCTGCATCAGCTGCGCCATCCGGTTGTCCGGATCGTTCTCGGGCATGAATTCGGCGCCGATGATGCCGCAGCCGCGGAAATTGACGATCTGCGGATCGCGGGCCTTGAAGGCGTCGAGCAGCGTAATCGTGGATTTCGGGACGGGATTGTAGTTGCCCCACATCATCTCCGCGTCGTCGACGTTCGGGCCGATCAGGGCTACTTTCTGGCCGGGATGGAGCGGCAGGACGCCCTTGTTCTGCAGTAGGACCAGCGACTCACGGGCCATCTTCAGCGACAGCGCGCGATGCTGCGGACCCTCCACGATGGCGGGATCGAGGTCGTCCCAGGGCGAGGCGCCGTCCATCTCGCCGAGGCGGAAGCGCTCGGTGAGGATACGCATCAAGTTGCGGTCGAGATCCCGCTCGCTCAGCAGTCCCTGCTCCACCGCGGCGGGAATGTTGACGAAGGTGCTGCCGCACTCCACGTCCAGGCCGTTTCGCACGGCCATGGCCGCCGCCTTGACAGGGCTGTCCGTGAAGTCGTGGCGCCCTTTTTCGTAGAAGTCGGGAATGGCCCAGCAGTCGGACACCACCATGCCCTGGTAGCCCCATTCTCCGCGAAGAATCTTGTCCACGAGGTAGGAAGAGGCGGCGCAGGGTTCCCCGCGGAAGCGGTTGTACGCCGTCATGATCTCCTGCACGTGCGCCTTGGTCACCAGGTCCTTGAAGGCCGGGAGATAGGTCTCGCGCAGGTCGCGCTCGGAGATCTGCGCGTCGAAGCGGTGCCGGTTGGACTCCAAGCCGGAGTGGACGGCATAGTGCTTGGCGCAGGCGTGCGCCTTGCGAACCGGGGAATCCTCCGGGCCCTGCAGGCCGCGCACCACGGCCATGCCGAGGCGGCCGGTCAGGAAGGGATCCTCCCCGTAGGTCTCCATACCGCGTCCCCAGCGGGGATCGCGGAAAATGTTGATGTTCGGCGTCCAGAAGGTCAGGCCCTGATAGACCTTGACGTCGGAAGCCGTCTCAAGATATTTGACGCGCGCCTCGTCGCTGGCGGCGGTGAAGACCTCCTCCACCAGCGCCTCGTCGAAGCTCGCCGCCATGCCGATCGGTTGCGGGAACACGGTCGCACTGCCGTTGCGGGCGATGCCGTGCAGCGCTTCGCTCCACCAGTTGTACTGCTTGATACCCAGGCGCGGGATGGCCGGGCTGGCGTGCATGGTCAGCGACGCCTTCTCCTCCAGGGTCAGGCGGCCGATCAGGTCGGCGGCGCGCTGCTCCGGCGGGAGGTTCTTATTCTGATAGGGGTACGGCTGCGCGACGGCGGCCACGGCCCACAGGATGCCCAGCACGAGCGCCGGGATGCGTTTTCTGCAATTCATGGATATTAACGGTTTGGTTATTCAGTGGTGGTCTTGCCAGTGAACTGGTCAGCCTTCTTGCGCATCTTGGCGGCGCGCTTGGCGCTGTCGGGATGTGAGGAGAACATCTTGGCCAGGGTCGAGGACTGCGAGCTGCCGGAGAGCTCGTTCAGCTTTTCAAGCGAGCGGCACATGCCGTAAGGATCGCGCCCCTGCCCGACGGAGAACTGGAAGCCGAATTCGTCGGCCTTGGTCTCCTGGGCCTGGGAGAACTGAGCGTTCACATAGGCCTCCGAGATGTCGCCGAGGATGGTACCGGCCAGCTGGCCGTAGCCGCCTGCCGCGTAGATGGCCTCGCGGGCGGCGGAGCCCAGGTAGGCCCGCTTCATCGCCTTCATCGAGTCCTTGTTGGCGACATGGCCCAGTTCGTGGCCGATCACGGCAAAGAGCTCGTCATCGTCCATCAGGTCCATCAGCGCGGAGTTCACGCGCACGGAGCCGTCGCCATAGGCGCAGGCGTTCACCTCATTGGAACGGTACACCTTGAAATTCAGCGCTTTGCCGTCAATCGAGCTGACGCCGGACATCAGTTTCTCCAGTCGCTGCTGGTACTTGGCATCGGCCATCGGCGTCTGCGAATCCGTGTAGGCCACGGACTGGCGGCAGAGTTCGGCGACCTGCTCGTCCGAGATCGAAGCGGCCGTCGCAGCCTTCACGCCGGCGCTGGCGAGGCGGCCATAGTCCCAATTGATGTTGGACAGGACGCTGCAGCTGCACGAGAGGAGCGCAGCTACCAGAATGGGAAGGAAACGTCTCATATATGTGTTATTAATCAGTTGACGCGAATCTTCTGCCCGATGCTCAGCTTGTCCGGGTTGATGCCGGGGTTGAGCTTCATGATGGCGCTCAGCGACTTGCCCTGCTTGCGCGCGATGGCGCTGAGGCTGTCGCCGGACTTCACGGTGTAGTAGCGGATGGCGGCCTGCTCGGCGGCGATGCGCTTCTCCTCCTCGATGATCTTCTCCTCGGCGCCGTAGATATCATCCTCCTCGTCGATCGACTCGGGCGTATAACGCGAGTTGGCATTGAGATAGCTGCGCCGCAGCACGAAGACGTTCTTGCGGAGCTCGCCCTTCTCGTAGTCCGCAATCCATTCCGGATCGAAGGCGAAGCCCTGGTAGCGGGTCTCGAAATGCAGGTGCGGGCCCGTGGAACGGCCCGTGGAGCCGCCCAGGCCGATCTCGTCGCCGGCACGCACCCAGTCCCCCACCTCGACCTCGCGCTTCGACAGGTGTCCGTAGTAGGTCTCCAGGCCGTTCTCGTGCCGGATGATGATCAGGTTGCCGTAGCCCTTGTTGTAGGTGGACGCGCGCACGCGCCCGTCAAAGGCCGCCACGACGGGCGTGCCCGTCTTGAGCGGCAGGTCCACACCCTGGTGACGCCGTCCGCGGCGCATGCCGAAGCGGGAGAAGACCTTGGTCTGGTTGGGACAGACGAAGCGGCTCGTCGAGTCCACCAGGCAGATCGAATTGCGCAGCGGAAGGCTGTCCAGCGGTGTATGGTAAGGATTCGTGGAGTTCGGCACCCAGTCCTTGACGAAGGTGCTGTCGTTCTCCAGCATCTTGAAATTCTTGATGTAGTACCAGGTGTGGTCGTCTTTCAGCACGAGCAGCAGGCGGCCGTCCTGGATGTCCAGGGTGTCCACCTCCGCACCCTTTCCCTGCCGGAAGGAACCGGTCTCGGTGACGAAGTCGGCGGGAACCCGCAGGGTGTCCATCGGGACCGCCAGCGTGTCGGGCACAGACCGGCGGGCGCCAGGGAACAGGATGGAGTCGGAGATCTGCGCGGACAGGGCGGCAGGCAGGAATAGACCCAGGATCAGGATGATTTTCTTCATGCTACGAGCGTTTGGCGCCGAAACGCTCCTCCAACAATTGGCAGGTCTGCGCGACCTTGTCCTGCAGCAGTGCCTCCGTGCGCGCCTCGCAGATAAAGCGCAGGTAGGGCTCGGTATTCGACGGGCGGATGTTGAACCACCAGTCGGCGAACTCCAGGCGGAAGCCGTCGAAGTCCATCGTCTTGAGCGGCGTCTCCTGCGCGGAGAAATGCTCGCAGACGGCCTTCATCGCGCCAGGCTTGTCCTCCAGGCGGAAATTGATCTCGCCGGAATTGCAGTAGCCGGCGATCTCGGCGATCTGCTGGCTGAAACTCTTACCCTGCTTCTTGAGGGCGGCCACGATGCGCAGCACGATCAGCGAGGAGAGCAGGCCGCTGTCGGAGTAGAAGAAATCCTTGAAATAATAGTGTCCCGCGAGCTCCCCGCCCCAGAGGCCGTCGATCTCGCGGAGCTTGGGCGCGGCGAAGGCGCGGCCCACGCGCCAGGTGTGCAGCTCGGCACCGTAGCGGGCGAGGTACTCGCCCACCGCCTTGGAACTGCGGATTTCCTGCAGCACGCGCGGCGCCTTGGCGCCCCGCTCGTCGCAGAAATACAGCGCCATCATGGCGATGACCAGGTCCGGGGCTACGAACTGCCCCTTCTCGTCCACGAACATCACGCGGTCGGCGTCGCCGTCGTAAATCACGCCCACGTCGGCGCCGCTCTTGCGCACCAGTTGCTTGAGCGGCTCCACGTTCTTCGCCACCAGCGGGTTGGGTTCATGGTTCGGGAAGCGGCCGTCGATGGTGTCGAACAGGTATTCCGGCGCCTCGCCGAACACCTCGTGCGCGAAGAGGCAGGACATGCCGTTCGAGAGGTCGAACGCAATCTTGAGACCGCTGTAGTCCCCCTTGAACTTCATCATGAAGTCGATGTAGTCCTTGTGGATATCCTTCTCCTTCACGATGCCGCGCTTCGCGGCGACGGGAGTCGGGCGTCCCTCTTCGATCCAGGCCTTGATCTGGCCCAGGCCCGTGTCCAGGCCCACCGGAAGGGCGTTCTCGCGGCTCACCTTCATGCCGTTGTACTCGGCCGGATTGTGGCTCGCCGTGATCTGCACGGAGGCCTTGTAGCCGTAGTTCGCCGTGCCGAAATAGACCATCGGCGTGCTGCTCAGGCCGATGTCGGCCACGTCGGCGCCGGCATCGCAGATGCCTTCGATGAGCGCGTCATGGATCTCCTGCGACGAGACGCGGCAGTCGCGTCCCACCAGCACCTCGCGGGCGCCCAGCAGTTCAGGAAGGAAATAGCCGACCTTATAGGCCGTCGTCTTGTCGAAATCTACGCCGTAGATTCCGCGGATATCGTATGCGTGAAATGCTCCCATGGTTATGATTGGTTATTTGATTTTAGCTTTGTATGCGGTGCCCACCTTGCCGTGGGCGATGTTCTGCAGTTTCTTCGCGAGCATCTTGCGGCGGATGGGCGCCACGAGGTCCGTGAACAGCTCGCCGTCCAGGTGCGAGAACTCGTGCTGGATCATGCGCGCCGCGAACTTGTCGAAGGTCTCCGTTTTCTTTTCGAGATTCTCGTCATAGTATTCGACCGTGATCCGCTCGGGACGGCGCACGTCGGCGTAGATGCCGGGCACGCTCAGGCAGCCTTCGTTGTACTCGCACTGCTGGGCGCTTTCCTCCGTGACCACCGGATTGATGAAAGTGCGGCGGAAGCCTTTCAGATAGGGGTAGATATCCTCCATGATGTCGCCGTTGACGACGGCGACGCGCAGGCTCACCCCGATCTGGGGCGCGGCGAGGCCGCAGCCCTCGGACTTGTCCAGGGTATCCCAAAGATCCTGCACCAGGGTCTTCAGGCCTTCTTTGTCGTTCAGGTCGGCCGGTTCCGCGACTTTGCGCAGGACCTCCGAACCGTATAAATAAATGGGTTGTATCATTGCTTCTTGTCCAAATAACTTTGCAGGATGATGGCGGCGCTGATCTTGTCCACGGACGCCTTGTCGCGCCGCTCGCTCTTCTTCATTCCGCCGTCGATCATCGCCCGATGCGCCAGCACCGAAGTGAAGCGCTCGTCCTCCAGCTCGACCGGCACGGCCGGGAAAGCCTTGCGCAGCCGCTTGAGGAACGCTTCCACGTCCGCCGCCGCTTCGGCAGGCGCTCCGTTGAGATTGAGCGGCCAGCCCACGACAAAACGCACGACCGTCTCGGAAGCGGCGTATTTTTGGAGATATTCTATTATCTTTGCAGCAGGAACGGTATCGAGCGGAGATGCGAAGATGCCCAGCGGGTCGCTTACCGCGACGCCGACCCGGGCGCGTCCGTAATCTATTCCGATGATCCTGTCCATCACTGCAAATTTACATTAAAAGTATGGGAAGACAAAATCCGGAGCATCGCACGCGGCAATTCAGGTTGTCGCTGGTGGACAATGAGACCCACGAACCCCTCCGGTCGATCCGCTTCAACCGCGCCCAGGGCGTTTACGGCATCATCACGGCCGTGCTCGCCGTGCTGCTCGTCGCCTACCTGCTTTTCGCTTTCACGCCGCTGCGCACCATCATTCCGGGCTACCCGAACGCCCATTCGCGCCGCCAGGCCGTGGCCAACGCCATCAAGATCGATTCGCTCGAGAACGCCGTCTCCCGCTGGAACCTCTACGCCGAAAGCCTCAGCCGCGTGCTCACGGGCGGGCAGACCGTCGATTTCGACAGCCTCATGCACGCCGGCACCGCCCGCTATATTTCCAACAAGGATCCCGAGGAGCTCGCCCGCCGCGACTCGCTCCTGCGCGAGACCGTCCGCAAGGAGGAACAGTTCGGCGTCGGCACCGGCGCCCCGCGCGACCTCCCCATCGAGGGCATGCACTTCTTCACGCCGCTCAAGGGCGTAGTGGCCACCGGTTTCGACCGCGTGACGCATCCGGCCATCGACATCACGGCCCCCACGGGGAGCGTGGTGAGCGCCGTGCTCGACGGCACGGTCATCTTCACCGGCTGGGATGCGGAAGCCGGCTACGTCATCATCATCCAGCACCGCGAAGACCTGCTGAGCGTCTATACCAATAACCAGAAACTGCTGCGCAGCTCCGGCGACGCCGTCAAGGCCGGCACCCCGATCGCCCTGGTCGGCGGCATCGCGGAAAAACCCGGCGCCGAGCACCTGCACTTCGAACTCTGGCAGAACGGCCAAAGCCTCGATCCCACCCGTTTCATCAGCTTCTAAGTGAAAAGAAGAATCGCCATTTTCGGATCCACCGGATCCATCGGAACCCAGACGCTGGACGTCGTCTGGCAGCACCGCGACCTGTTCGAGGTCGAACTCATCTCCGCGCGCAGCAGCACGGACCTGCTCATCCGGCAGGCCATCGAGTTTGACGTGGCGCACGTCGTCATCTGCGACGAGACGCGTTACCAGGAAGTCGCGGACGCCCTGCAGCCCCGCGGGACGAAGGTCTGGGCCGGCGTGGACAGCCTCTGCGACCTGGCCGGGATGGACTCCGTGGACATCGTCGTGGGCGCCATGGTGGGCTTCAGCGGCCTGCGTCCCACCCTCGCCGCCCTGCGGGCCGGCAAGGTCGTGGCCCTGGCCAACAAGGAGACGCTCGTGGCCGCGGGCTCCGTCGTCACCCGTACCGCGCGGGAGCACGGCGGCGTGATCCTGCCCGTGGATTCCGAGCATTCGGCCATCTTCCAGTGCCTGCTCGCCGCCGGCGAGAACCCGGTCGAGCGCGTGCACCTCACGGCCTCCGGCGGCCCGTTCCGCACCTGGGACCGCCAGCGCATCGCCGGCGCCACCGCCGCCCAGGCACTCAAGCACCCCAACTGGGACATGGGCGCCAAGGTCACCATCGACTCCGCCACCATGATGAACAAGGGATTCGAAGTCATCGAGGCCCGTTGGCTCTTCGACCTCACGCCCGAGCAGATCAACGTGGTCGTCCACCCGGAATCGGTCATCCACTCGATGGTCGAATTCATGGATGGCGCCGTCATCGCGCAGCTCGGCTGCCCCGACATGCGGGAGCCGATCGGCTTCGCACTCAGTTTCCCCACCCGGCTCACCGTGGGCAACAAGAAACTCGATTTCGCCGCCCTCGGCGGCATGTCTTTCGAGGCGCCGGACACGAACCGCTTCCCCTGCCTGGGGCTCGCGTTCGAGGCGCTCCGCCGCGGCGGCAACGCCCCCTGCGCGCTCAACGCCGCCAACGAAGTGGCGGTGGCCGCCTATCTTAAAGACCTGATTTCCTTCTACGATATCGCCAAGATCGGCGAAAAGGCGCTCTCGGGCCTGAATTTTGCAGCAGACCCTTCGCTCGACGACATTTTCGAGACCAACCGGGAAGTCGCCGCCATTGCCGATGGTTATATTCATTAAGACACTGCAAGTCATCCTAGCCCTGTCCGTGCTCATCATCATCCATGAGTTCGGCCATTTCCTGTGGGCGCGCGCCTTCGGCATCCGCGTGGAGAAGTTCTACCTCTTCTTCGACCTGGGCGGCAAGGCCCTGGCCCGCTGGCGCTGGGGCCAGACGGAATTCGGCATCGGCTGGCTCCCCTTCGGCGGCTACTGCAAGATCTCCGGCATGATCGACGAGTCCATGGACCTCGAGCAGCTCAAGCATGAGCCGCAGCCCTGGGAGTTCCGGACCCATTCGCCCTGGCAGCGCCTGCTGGTGATGGCCGGCGGCGTGATCAACAACTTCATCTTCGCCATTTTCGCCTACATCGCCATCATGGCCATCTGGGGCGAATCCTATATCGAGAACCGCGGCAACCGCATCTACGTGGACGAGCTCGCCTACGAGATGGGCTTCCGCACCGGCGACGAGATCCTTCGCTTCGACGACTACGTGCCCGAGAATTTCGGCATGCTGCAGGCGGACCTCGCCCGGCGCGGCGTCCACAAGGCCACCGTCCTCCGCGACGGCGACACCCTCGACATCTACATCGACCAGGCGCGCATCGGCGACGTGCTCAGCGACCCGATGATGTTCGACCTCGCCGTCCCCTTCGTGGTCGATTCCGTGATGCAGGACGGCCTCAACGCCGACACCGACCTGCTCCGGGGCGACCGCATCGTGGCCTTCAACGGCCGCGAGGTGGAATTCGTCCAGGATTCGCGGGCCCTGCTCGCGCAGATGCGCTCGCAGGAAGTCGCCGCCTCCGTGGTGCGCGGTGAGGACACCCTCGGCCTGCCCGTCCGCGTGGACAGCGTCGGCCGCATCGGCGTCTATATGCAGATGCCCGGCATCAAGACCCGGCACTACAACTTCCTGGAGGCCATTCCCGCCGGCTGGCGGGAGGCGGGGTCCTCCATCCGGGGCTACCTGGACGACCTCTCGCTGCTCGCGCGGCCGTCCACCGGCGCCTACAAGTCCGTGGGCAGTTTCATCGCCATCGGACAGGTCTTCCCCGAGACCTGGGACTGGTTCCGCTTCCTGAACATCCTCGCCCTGCTGTCCATCATGCTCGGCGTGATGAACCTCCTCCCCATCCCCGGGCTGGACGGAGGCCACATCCTGTTCACCCTGTACGAAATCATTTCCGGGCGCAAGCCCGGCCAGAAATTCCTCGTCGCCGCCCAGCTCATCGGCATGGTCATCATCTTCGCCCTGATGTTCCTGGCTTTCGGCAACGATATCGCACGCATCATCCATTAAAGCAGTAAAGATATGAAAACAAGACACTTACTCCTCCTTCTCTGCACCGCAGCCCTTGCGTTGAGCGCCTGCAAGAACACCGGACCCCTGCTGCCGAGCGTCAGCGGCAAAGCCGGCGAAGTCATCGTCGTGATGGAGAAGCACGACTGGGAAGACACGCTGGGAAGCGACGTACGCGAGCTGCTGGCCTGCGACTGCCCCTGGCTGGCACAGAAAGAGCCCCTCTACAGCCTCGTGAACGTGATTCCGTCCGCCTTCGCGGACCTGTTCAAGGTGCACCGCAACATCATCCTCTTCCAGGTCAATCCCCAGATCGACAGCGTCGGCATCATCTACAAGCATGACGTGTGGGCGGCCCCGCAGTGCGTGATCCAGCTCAGCGCGCCCACCGCGGCCCAGGCCTCCGAACTCCTCAAGGAGAAGGGCCCCATGATCGTCAGCAGCATCGAGCAGGCAGAGCGCGACCGCGTGATCCGCAACACCCTGCGCTACGAGGAGCATGAGCTGTATCCGCAGGTCGCGGAGGTCTTCGGCGGTTCGCCGCACTTCCCCAGCGGCTACCAGCTCCGCAAGATCACGGATTCCTTCGCCTGGATCGCCTATGACAAACAGGCCTACCAGGACGTCTTCGTGTACCGTTATCCGGTCGAGGACGAGCCCTTCACGCTGGACAAGATCATCGCCCACCGCAACACCATGCTCCAGGAGAACGTCCCGGGCATGTTCGACGGCACCTACATGACCACCAGCGAATACTTCGCCCCCACCCTCGAGTACCTCAAGTACCGCGGGCGCGACCTCGTGCAGGTGCGCGGCATGTGGGAGGTCCAGAACGACTTCATGGGCGGTCCCTTCGTCTCCCACTCCTTCTACAGCAAGGACGGCTCCGAGATCATCGTGGCCGAAGCCTGGGTGTACGCCCCCCAGTTCGACAAACGCCAGTACCTCCGCCAGGTCGAATCCGTCCTCTATTCCTGGGAATGGAAAGCGGCCGCTGACGCGGAAGAAAATCAGACAAATTAATTTGTCAAGTCCAAAAAGTTTTCTATCTTTGCAGTCCCAATTTGGCGGATAGCGCTTTGGGATGAGTTTGGTGGGTTCGTATAACGGCTAGTACTCAAGATTTTCATTCTTGCAATAGGAGTTCGATTCTCCTACCCACTACCAAATATTAAAAAATAAAACAATGGCAAATACAGCATCCGCAAAGAAGGCCGATCGCCAGAGCGAAAGGCACAGAATGCATAATCGTTATTATGCAAAGACCACCCGCAACGCTATCCGCGACATCCGCAACACCACCGACAAGGCTCAGGCCCAGGCCAACGCCCCCAAGGTCTATGCGATGATCGACAAGCTCGCCAAGATTGGCCTGATCCACAAGAACAAGGCTTCCAACCTCAAGAGCGGCATCGCGGTTTACATCAACAAACTTGCTTAATCGCAGTTTTTGTTGTACTTTTGCAACCCGGTTTCGACCGGATTCTTGACAAGATTGATTTATTGAAATTTCGAAGTTGATTTGCGGAGGGCCTCAAGTGAAACGAGGAGTGAGGAAGTTGAGCGCCGCGGACGCCGCAAAGCAACGAGAAATCGGGATGTAGCGCAGTTGGCTAGCGCACTACGTTCGGGACGTAGGGGTCGTCTGTTCGAGTCAGATCATCCCGACAAGGGGAAGCGGAAACGCTTCCCCTTTTTCGTTTATGTCGCCCAATAATCACCCACACTGCTCGTTGTGTCCCATTTCTGGGGACACAAGGCGCAAAAAAGGGGGTAAAACGCTCGTTGTGTCCCTATTATTGGGACACAACGAGCAATTATAGCGGTGAAACTATTTTTTGAACTGCTGCACCCGCTGGTCGTCGATGACGCCGGACCAGTTGAGGCCGTAGGCGAAGTCGTAGGCGTGGCCTTCGGCATCGACGTAGGGCCGCATGTCATGCGGAACGTCCTCAGCCTGCTCTTCGACTGTACGCATGTCGGCGGGGAGCTGCATCGGCAGCAGACCTGACGGCTCCGCCTTCCCGGCAGCAAGGTCGAGCAATACCTGGTTCTGCACGCCGAAGTGCACGAAGAGCACGTCGGCGTAGGGCTCGATTTCAGCAGGCACGAAGGGTCGCGTCGCCGACACGAAGACCAACACGGGCCTGTCGCCCATCATTTTCTTCGTATCGATCACGAGGTCGAGGTCGGCCTCGTTGGGGGTCGTGACGCGCTTGCCTTTATAGGAACGGTTCGTGAAATTCTCCTTGGGATCGCCGCCCGCCACGGACACCGCGCGGGCGTGGTCGGCCTTGTAGGGCCGGTACTGCAGGGTGATGGGGACATAGCCGTTGCCGCCTTTCTTGCGGTCGTTCACGTCGTAGCCGCTGCCGCCGGAAGGCTCCTGGATCAGTACGAAGGCGAAATCCGCCTCGGTGGGATCGTCCGTCCATTCGAAATAGCGCTCCACCAGCGCGCGGTCCACGGGGTAATCCCAATGGGCGGCGGGGCCGGCCGAGAGGCCGAACATGCCGAAGCTCTGCGGGTAGAAGCGTTTCGGAACATAGACCTTGGAGACCTTGACCTCCGTTTCGGGGAGCTGCTCATCATCAAGCAGACCTTCGGCTTTGGCGTGCAGCGCCTGCACGGCGCCGCCGCGGTTCTTCAGCATCACCACGGACTTGCGCTGGGCGTCGTAGCCCTGCTTCATGAACTCCGCGTTGCCCACGATGGCCGTGGCGGCCGCCGGGTCAGTGTAGGGGTTCTCGAAGAGGCCGGTGCGGAAGGAGTTCATCAGCAGGCGCACGGCCGAAGCCTCGAAGCGCTCGCGGGCGCTCTGCTCACCGAATTCCTCCACCCACATGGCGTATGCCTCGAGGACGGGTCCTTTGTCGTTGTTGCCGCCGAACTGGTCCACGCCGGCCTTGATGACCTCGTAGTGCCGCTGCGCGACGGTCAGTTCCTCCATGCCCCAGCATTTACCGTCGAAAGACTCGATGGCGGCGTTGTCGCCGGTAATGCCCCAGTCAGTACAGACTACACCATCGAAATCATATTCTCCGCGAAGCAAGTCGCTGATAATATATTTGTTATAACTGTTTCCGGCGTTCTTGCCGGAAGGGTCGATACCATAGGATATGGTATAATACGGCATGACCGCCGTGGCGCTCTTCGTGGCGCCGCCCAGGCGGAAGGCGCCCTCCGTGAAGGGGCGCATGTGCGTAGCGAAGTTGCCGCCGGGATAGACGGCGTATTTGCCGTAGTTGAAGTGCGCATCGCGGCCGCCTTCCTCCGGGCCGCCGGAGGGCCAGTGCTTGACCATGGCGTTGACGCTCTGCATGCCCCAGCCGTCCGTGGCGCCCTCCGTGGTCTGGAAGCCATCCACATAGGCGCGGGCCATGGCGATGTCCAGCTCGGGATCCTCGCCGAAGGTGCCGGTAAAGCGGCTCCAGCGCGGCTCCGTGGCCAGGTCGATCTGCGGGCTGAGGGCGGTGGCGATGCCGAGGGCACGGTATTCCGCCGAGGCGATGCGCCCGAACTCCTCCACGAGGGCCGGATCGAAGGTGGCGGCAAGGCCCAGCGGCGTGGGCCACTTGGAGATCTGCCCGCCGGAACCCTCGTTGTATTCCGCCGTGGCGCTTGTTTCGTTGCGCGGGTCGGAAGAATTGTTGGCCGGAATGCCGTGGCCCAGGGCTTCCACGAAGGCCTGGACGTTGTTGTTCCAACGGGCCGCGATTTCCGGACTGCCGACCGTAGTCACAAGCACGGCGCGGAGATTGTCCTCCGACAGGAATTTCATCTGCCGTTCCGTGATGTCCGGTCCGGGGACCGCCTGATGCCCGCTGTAGAGCATCAGGCCGGCGATTTCCTCGATGCTGAGCTGGGCGGCGAGGTCCTGCGCCCGCACCAGGGCGGGCCGGCGCCAGTCTTCATAAATGTCGAGCTGACCGTTGCGGTTCAGATCCTTGAAGGCGTAGCCGCCGTCTTGGAGAATGGGGGCGGTGCTGACGCCGAGCGTGGCGCCGCCTTTCTGGGTGATGAGCCGGTAACCGTCGGCCTCGGTCTCCTGCCATTTCGGGCCGCAGGCGGCCAGCAGGAGCAGCGGAATCAGGGGAAGGAGTCGTTTCATATTCCAAATATCGGATTTTTCCGGCGATTATCTTTGCACCTGCGTTCAATTGTTTTTGTTATCTTTGTCTTCCGGTATGAAGAAAATCACGTACACCTTCCTGGTGCTCCTCGTGCTCGGCATCGGAGCGGTCCTCGGCTGGAACTGGCTGCAGGACAACAAACTGCCCAATTTCCGCAAGCAGGCGGAGATCTATGTTTATCCGGGAAGCACCGCGGCGCAGGTGCTGGATGAGATCGCCTACAAGGCGCAGGCCGTCAGCCGCGCGAGCCTGGAGCGCTGCTTCAAGGCGAAGCAGGTGGAGGATTACCTCACGCCCGGGCACTATACCATTTCCACGCGCGACGCGAGCGTGTACGTGGCGCGCATGCTCAACAACGGCTGGCAGACGCCAGTCCGCCTCTCCCTGACAGGAAATCTTCGCGTCAAGAGCAACGTCGCCGCCAAGATCGCGAGCCAGCTGCTCATCGATTCCGCGACGGTATACAAGGCGCTCAACGACGACAAGTTGCTCGCGGAATACGGCTTCACGCCGCGCAACGTCTTCTCCCTGCTGACCCCCGACACCTACGATATCTACTGGACGGCTTCGATGGCGGATTTCTTCGCCAAGCAGAAAGCCACCTGGGATGCTTACTGGACGGAGGAACGCGACGCCAAGGCGAAGCACCTGCGGCTGAGCCGCCAGCAGGTGTCCGTGCTCGCCTCGATCGTGACGGCGGAGTCGAACAACGAGGGCGAGATGCCCAAGATCGCCGGGGTTTACCTGAACCGGCTCAAGATCGGCATGCCCCTGCAGGCCGACCCGACCATCGCCTTCTGCTATGATTATCAGCTCAACCGCATTCTCAAGAAGCACCTGGAGGTGGATTCCGCATACAACACCTACACCCACACGGGCCTGCCCCCGGGACCCATCTGCGTCCCCGTCCGCGCGGCGATGGAGGCGGTGCTGAATCCGGATTTCGGCGGCACCTGGGGCGCCGGCAACCTCTATTTCTGCGCCAACGCCGACTTCTCCGGTACCCACGTCTTCGCGAAGACGCTCGCGGAGCACAACCGCAACGCCCAGGCCTTCCAGGCCGAGCTCAACCGCCGCAGCCGGAAATAAATGCTTCCGGCGTCAAAACCGTCGGAGCGAGCTTGCTGACGCAGCGCTACCGGAACAGATTCTGGGCAAACTCAGTGAGGTAGATCCGCCAGTTGCGCCAGATGTGGCCGCCTTCAGATTCGTAATAGGTCACGGGGTAGCCGTGGGCGTCGCAGTAATCCTTGAGCGCGAGCGAAGTGACCCGCACACCGTCGGCCTTCCCTACTCCGATCCACCAGAGCTTCGGCTTCGCGGCGAAGACCGCCGCGATCGCGGCCTCATTTCCCTCGGGCATCGCAGCGCCGGAGAACATGCCGACGTAGCCGAAACGCTTCGGATAGCGCATCGAGAGCTGCACCGACTGGCGGCCGCCCATGGACAGGCCAGCCACGGCCGTGTTGGCGGCACCCTTCGCCACGTGGTAGTGCTTCTCCATGAAATTCATCACGTCGGGGAAGCTGTCCTCGATCTCGACGGTGGACTGGGAGCGGCTGTTCTGCATCGTGGGCTGGAACATGTTGACGGCGGCGCCGGGCGCGGCCTGGTTGAAATACACGCCGTTCGGCATCACCACGATCATCGGACGGGCCTTGCCCTCGGCGATGAGGTTGTCCAGGATCTGGGCGGTGCGGCCGAGGTCGGACCAGGCATCCTCGTCGCCGCCGGAGCCGTGCAACAGGTAGAGCACGGGGTATTTCGCCTTGGGGTTGTCCTCATAGCCGGCCGGCGTATAGACCGTCATGCGGCGCTGCGCGCCCAGGGTCGGGCTGTCGTACCAGACATGCGAGAGCGTGCCGTGCGGCACGTCATGCACCTCGTAGTACCAGCCGGCGTCGCCGGGTTCCGCGCTGAGCGTGAAGATGTTGGTCCAGGTGGCCACGTCGCGGTTCTGGTAAATGTTCGACGGATCCATCGTCCGCGCGCCGTCCACGACGAAGCTATAGGAATAGAGTTCTCCCGCCAGCGGCGCCGTGGTGTAGGTCCACACGCCGCCCGGGCCTTCGCGCAGCTCCACGGAGCCGGGTGCCTCGTAGATCTGCTTCCGGCCGTCGACCTCATATTCGATTTGCTGTGCGGGCAGGAAATCGCCCGTCAGCCGCACGGTCACGGCCTTGGGCGCGTAGAGGCGGAAGGTGACGCTATGGTCCGGGTTGA
Organism: Bacteroidales bacterium; assembly: GCA_017535125.1. The sequence continues at coordinate 52,124 of JAFXUS010000007.1, forward strand.
TCTCGGGCGAAACGATGCCGGTGCCCGGGCCGAGGGCCTGCTGGGCGTTCAGGGAAAAAGCGCAGCACAGGGCCGCGGACAGGGAGAGGAGGAATTTATTCATGACTGTGGTATTGGTTTTTGACAAAATTACGCATCCCTCCCCAATTTGCATGCACACTACGGTACAATTGTTTACCCTTTTGTTCACGTTGCGCGCAGGCGCTTGTGCGTTTCGTGCGAAATGTGTATTTTCGTACAAACTAATTACCGTTCGGAAATGTACAAACGCCTATTCCTTCTCAGCGCCATCGCCCTGACGGCCTTCGCCTGCGGCCGGCCGCAGGCCGTCGTGGAACGCACCGACGTCTATACCCGTGTCGGGGACGTCGGCATGCTGGTCGATGCCATCGAAATCACCGTAGAGAATCCCGCCTCCCTGCGCGGCCTGACCGCCGCCGACTTCGACCTCGTCGGCAACGCCGCCGGAGGCTATATCGACGTCAAGACCGGGCAGGCGCCCGCCGAATACGAAGACGACGGGCTCGTCCTTTCCCGTGACGGGAACCGCCTCCGCCTGGAGGCCACGCCCTTCAATGCCGCCGGCATGCGGCAAGGCTGGGCCAAGGTCATTCCCTGGGAGCTCCGCTGCAGTGCCGACTCCACCCTCCACGTCACGGCCGCCACGGCCACGGAGCAGCACGTCGCCGTCCTGGACGACTGCATCACCGGCAGCTTCAGCTTTGCGGGCCTGACCCGCGAATATATGCTGCACCTGCCCAAGGACGCCGACGGGAACGTCATCCCCAACGTGCCCCTGATGGTCTGGCAGATCGGCGGCGGCGAATACGACAAGGACCTGATGACCGTGGCCACGGCCAACCGGTGCCTGGTCTCGCTCGCCACCGAGGGCATCCCCTGCGCGGCACTGGTCTTCGCCATTGCGAACCCCAACTACTCCTACAGCGCTTCCCTCTTCCCGGAGAAGATCGAGCTGATCGACCGCAACAACGCCCTGCAGATGGCCTTCATCGACACGCTGATCGCGGACGGCAAGGTGGACGGCTCGCGCCTCTTCTGCGCCGGCGCCTCGAGCGGCGGCGGCTGCACGATGCGCTTCATGATGCAGTTCCCCGACCGCTTCAAGGCCGCCATCCCCTGCTGCCCCATGGATCCGATCGTCCCGATCCATCAGGTACAGGAGAAATACGAGGGCCAGTTCGCGGCCGACCTCGTCAAGGCCTTCCAGGGCAAGGTATATAAATGGAACGGCACCGACATGGCGCCGGCGCCCATCGACACCAAGGCCTTCACGGCGCTGCCGATGTACTTCGTGCACGCCGCCTCCGACCAGACCTGCAAGATCGCCAGCTCCTATTCCTACATCGAGGCCCGCAAGCGCCTCGGCGCCACGAATGACCGGCTGCGCGTCTATTCCGACGAAGATATGGCCGCCTACGGCCTCCCGACCATGCTCGCCCACTTCTCCTGGGTGCCGCTGCTCGACGACTATTCCGACGGCAGCGTAATGTGCTGGATGATTGACCAATTCTAATACCGCTATGCGTAGAACCATTCCCCTCCTGATCCTGGCCCTTTTGTGCGCCGCCCCGGCGCTCCGTGCCCAGGAATTCACCTATCCCTTCCAGAACCCCGCCCTCTCCGAGGACGAGCGGCTGGGCAATGCGGTCTCCCTGATGACCGTCGATGAAAAGATCCTGACCGTCGTCGGCCAGGGTGTCCCGCGTCTGGGTATCGAGAATCCCGGCGCCACCGAAGCCATCCACGGCATCGTGCGCGGCGGCGACTCCGAGCTCCGCAATCTCGGCAACGCCGGCCAGTTCGGCAACTGGCCCGGCTGGACTCCTCCCAAGTACCGCAACAGTACCGCCTTCCCGCAGGCCTACGGCATCGGCGAGACCTGGGACCGCGAAATGGCCCACATCGTGGGCGACGTGATGTCCTACGAGGCCCGCTTCTACTCCAAGGACAATCCGCGCAAGGCCCTGATCCTCTGGGCGCCCAACGCCGATCTCGCCCGCGATCCCCGCTGGGGCCGCACCGAGGAGAGTTTCGGCGAGGACCCCTACCTCGTGGGTGAACTGGTGGCCGCCGAGGTGCGCGGCATCCAGGGAGACGATCCGACCTACTGGCGCGGCGCTTCCCTGATGAAACACTTTCTCGCGAACAGCAACGAAGACGGCCGCTACGGCACCGATTCCCGTTTCGACGAAGCGCTCTTCCGCGACTACTACGCCTACGGCTTCTGGAAAGGCGCCAAGGCAGGGGCCAAATCCCTGATGACGGCCTACAACGCCTACAACGGCGTCCCCTGCATCGCCAACGACTTCATCATCAACATCCTGCGCGATGAGTGGGGCATGGACGGCACCATCGTGGACGATGCCGGCGCCCTGCGCTTCATGGTGGATCCGCACCACTACGCACCCGACATCAACACCGCCGTCAAGATGGCCCTGGAGGCCGGTCTGACGCGCTTCATCGACTCCAACTTCCAGCAGGTCAAAGCGGCCTGGGACGCCGGCATGATCTCCGAAGAGGTGCTGGACGAGCGCACGAAGTGCAACCTCCGCACCATGCTCAAACTCGGCCTGATGGACGCGGAATGCCCCTATGACAAGCAGGAATTCGGCTCCGACGAGGACATCCCCTGGGAGCGCCAGGAGTTCAAGGACAAGGCCCGCCTGGTCACGCAGAAGTCCATCGTCCTGCTCAAGAACGAAGGCAGCCTCCTGCCGCTCGACAAGGGCAAGGTCAAGAAGATCGCCGTGTTCGGCAACCGCGCCGAGGCTGTCCTGAAGGACTGGTACGGCGCACTCCCCACCTACCGCGTGAGCCCGCTCGACGGCATCAAGGCCAAGGTGGAAGGCACGGACGTGGAAGTGCGCTTCCAGCGCTGGGATTCCGACGGCACCGCCCAGGAGCTTGCCAAATGGGCTGACGTCTGCATCGTCTGCGTGGGCAACCATCCCGCCACCAGCCCCGACTGGGATGCCCAGACCGTCCAGGCACCCTGGGCCTACGGCACCATCGCCGGCGACGGCCGCGAGTCGCTCGACCGCCGCTCCCTGCAGCTCGAGACCGAGGACCTGATCAAGGTCGTCTGGCAGGCCAACCACAACACCGTGGTCACGCTGATCAGCAGCTTCCCCTTCGCCATCAACTGGACGGCGCAGCACGTGCCTGCCATCGTACACCTCACGCAGTGCAGCCAGGAGCTGGGCAACGCCCTCGCGGACGTGCTCTTCGGAGACTACAACCCCGCCGGCCGCACCACCCAGACCTGGGTCTCCGACATCCTCGACCTGCCAAACATGCTGGACTACGACATCCGCCACGGCCGCACCTACATGTATTTCAAGGGCAAGCCCATCTTCCCCTTCGGCTTCGGCCTCAGCTACACCAGCTTCAAGTATTCCGGTCTCAAGGCGAGCCGGGACGGCGACGATTTCGTGTTCCGCTTCAAGCTGAAGAACACCGGCAGCCGCGACGGCGAGGAAGTCGTGCAGCTCTACGCCACTTTCCAGGGTGACGACGCCGCCCGCCGCCTGCGCGGATTCGAGCGTATCGCGGTCGCCGCCGGCGAGACGAAGGACGTCGAAATCCGCGTCCCCGCCGACGATCTCAAGCTCTGGGACGTCGATGCCCACGCCTACGCCTTCAGGGGCCACCGTGCCAAAATCCAGATCGGCGCGTCTTCAGCCGACATCCGGCTGAAGAAGAACGTTCGGCTTTAATGACCGGGGGGCGTTCCCCCCGGAACCCCCCGCGTCGCTTCGCTCCGACGCCAATAATAATCCCCGGTCCGATGGGCCGGGGATTATTTTTCGTCATTCCGGGAGGAGATTCGCCGGTCAAGCCGGCGAATGACGGAATGCAAGCCGGCGAATGGCGGCTTAGCGGAACAGCGTCGGGGCGAGGGTGGCGAGGTCGGCGCGCCAGGTGGTCCAGCTGTGACCGGCCTGGGCGTTCTCCATGTAGTCGAACTTCAGGCCCAGGTCCTGCAGGAACTTGCGGGTGTTGATGCAGTTCTGGTAGGCGATATCGGTCGGGCCGCCCTGCGTGAAGACGAATGCCTTGTAGAGCTTGTTGATCTTGGCGACGCTGGCTGCGATGTTCAGACGCTGCGCCTCCTCCTTGAGGTCGGAGCCCGGCATGAGGCTGGACGAGAGCACCCATGCGTAGCGGAACATGTCCGGATTGCGGAAGATGACCTCCATCGTCTCCATGCCGCCCATCGACAGACCGGCGACGGCGCGGGCCTCGGGCTTCGCGATCACGCGGTAGTTGGCCTCGATCAGGGGGATGATGTCCGTGAACATGTCGTCCGCGAAGGGCGGAACCTCGTTGGGCACATTGTTGATGGTGCCGTTCGGCATCACGACGATCATCGGGACGATCTTGCCCTCCGCAAGGAGGTTGTCGAGAATCCAGCCGGCAGCGCCCACGGTGGGCCAGGAGGCGTCGTTGTCTCCGCCGCCGTGGATGAGGTAGAGCACCGGAAGTTTGGCCTTGGAATTCTCATAGCCGGCCGGCGTCCAGACATGCATGCGGCGCATGCCGCCGAGCGTCTTGGAATAGTACCAGCGCTGCGCCAGGGCGCCGTGCGGGACGTCCTTGACATAGCTTTCGCCCACGGTCACGAGGGCAGAAGAATCCTCCGCCTGCGGGCTCTTCGGATCCTGGACGGTAATGCCGTCCACGATGAAGCGGTAGCGGAATACGCCGTTGCCCAGGCCGTCGCAGACGCCTTTCCAGACGCCGTTCGGCATCTCTCGGAAGATGACGGGCTTGTCCCAGGGCAGATCGCCGGTCACGGCCACCGTACGCGCCTTGGGAGCGTAGATCTGGAAGATTACCTTGCCGTCCGGCAGGACGACGGTGGAATGGAGGGTGTCGGCCGGGGTAATCTGGCGCATCCATTGCGCCGAGAGCGGGAGGGTGCAGCAGAGCGCTGCGAGCAGGAGGAGTTTTTTCATGATCATGATCTTTATGTATGGCAAAATTAGCCATCTGGAACGACAATCTTTTGCCCGTTCGGTACAATTGTTTGCATAATTGTTCAGTCTGCTTTTTCGCCCTTGTCCATTTACCTTTTATTCCGTATTTTCGAGCATTAAAAACTATTTGCATCCACATATGTACAAGAAAATCCTTTACCTGTTCGCGGCGGCGGTCCTCTTTTCCGCCTGCGGGCAAGCGGCCTCCGGTCCCCAGGACCGCCTGACGGTCAATGACAAGCAAATCGACAAGATCATCGCCCAGATGACCCTCGAGGAAAAGGTCAACATGCTGCACAGCAAGACGAACATGTCCTCCGCCGGCGTCGAGCGCCTCGGCATCGCCGACATGCACTATGCCGACGGCCCCTTCGGCATCCGCGAAGAAGGCGTCCCCAACGGCTTCCAGTCTGCCGGCTGGCAGCTGGACTCCGCCACCTATTTCCCGACGGGTTCCGCCCTCGCGGCGACCTGGTCCGAGGACCTGGCCTATGAGTACGGCAAGGGCATGGGCATCGAGGCCCGCCTGCGCGGCAAGGACGTCATTCTCGGCCCCGCCGTCAATATCCAGCGCCTGCCGGTCGGCGGCCGCACCTATGAATACCTGAGCGAGGATCCCATCCTCAGCGCGGCCCTCTCGCTGGGCTATACCAAGGGTGTCCAGGATCAGGGCACGGCCGTGTGCATCAAGCACTTTGCCGTGAATAACCAGGAGACCAACCGCGGTAGCGTGGACGCCCAGATCGATGAGCGCACCCTCCGCGAAATCTATCTCAAGCCCTTCGAGCGTGCTGTCGTCGAAGGCGGTGCCATGAGCGTGATGCCTGCCTATAATAAGGTGAACGGCGACTACTGCTCCGAGAACGAGCACCTGCTGAACGAGATCCTGCGCGGTGAGTGGGGCTTCAAGGGCTTCACCGTTTCCGACTGGGGCGGCACCCACAGCACGATGGGCGCCATGCTCCACGGCCTGAACGTCCAGATGACGGGCAGCAACTACCTCGGCCAGCCGGTTATCGATTCCATCGCCACCGGCGCCCTGACCGAGCAGATGGTGAACGACAAAGTCAAGCAGATCCTGCGCGTCCGCTACGCCATCGAGGCGATTCCGGACGACGTGGCCAATACGAAGATGACCTCCCAGCCGGAGTGCCAGGAGATCGCCAAGGCGGTGGCCGAGAAGTCCATCGTCCTGCTGAAGAATGAAGGCGGCATCCTGCCGCTTGCCGGCGGCGTCAAGAAGATTGCCGTCATCGGCCAGAATGCGGTCCTGAAGACCCAGTCCGGCGGCATGGGCGCCGGCGTGAAGGCCCTCTACGAGGTGACTCCGCTCGAGGGTATCTGCAAGCGTGCCGGCGAGGGTGTGGAAGTGCTCTACGCTCCCGGTTACAAGAATTTCCCGGGGCGTCGCTGGGGTCCCGCTCCCGCGGTGGCCAATCCGCTCGAGGCCGCGGCCATCGATGAGCCGGCCGACAAGAAACTCCTGGCCGAGGCCGTGAAGCTGGCGAAGGAGGCCGACGTCGTGATCTTCTTCGGCGGCACCAACAAGAGCATCGAGACCGAAGGCAGCGACCGTACCAACATCGACCTGCCTACCGGCCAGAATGAGGTCGTGAAGGCCCTCTACGCGGCCAACAAGAACCTCGTGACCGTGCTGATCAGCGGCGGTCCCACCGACCTGCGCGAGCTCGAGCCGGTCAGCCCGGCCATCGTCCAGGGCTGGTGGAACGGCACCGAGGGCGGCACCGCGCTCGCCGAGGTCCTCTTCGGTGACATCGCCCCGTCCGGCAAGCTGCCGTTCACCTTCCCCGCCAAACTCGAGGATTCCCCGGCATTCGCACTGGGCGTCTTCCCCGACAAGACGCAGGGCGGCGACCTCTTCACCCTGATGTTCCGCGAGGACGTCCTCAAGATGAGCGCCGAGGAACGTCAGGCCCTGATCGACGCGATGCCGAAGCCGGTATCCAAGTATGCCGAGGGTTCCCTCGTGGGCTACCGCTGGTTCGACACCAAGGAGATCAAGCCGATGTACGCCTTCGGCCACGGCCTGTCCTATGTTGATTTCGCCTACGGCGAGATGACGGCTTCCGCCGCTGCCGACGCCGTGAAGGTCAGCTTCGAGCTCGCCAACGAAGGCGGCATGGATGCCGACGAGGTGGTCCAGCTCTATGTGGCCCGTCCGGGCGCCACGGTCGAGTGGCCCGCCAAGGAGCTCAAGGCCTTCGCCCGCGTGGCCCTCAAGGCCGGCGAGAAGAAGACCGTCACCCTGGAAATCCCGGTAAAGGACCTCCGCTACTGGAATGTTGAGAAGAACGCCTGGGATCTCGAGCACGGCACCCTGCAGCTCCTCCTCGGCGCCGCTTCCGACGATATCCGTCAGACCGCTGAAGTTACGATATAATCGTCATTCGCCGGCTCGATCGGCGAATCTCCTGCTGAATAAGTAATCCCCGGTCCGTTGGGCCGGGGATTTTCATGTTTTCGTCCCAAAACCTGTAAGATTTCCCAGAACCTGAAAGATTTCACAATTTCTTGTGTACGATTCTTTCAGGTTCTTGATTTTATTGTTTGTCTCAACGATCTTTATTTCCAGCACAAAGGCCGGAATAGATATAATAGTAATTATTCTATTCTAAGATTTAAATTTTTAATGGAAATTTAACTATATTTGTACCACTGGAATGAAGTATGATGAATTCCACAGATTGGTTCAAGCCAACGGTTGGACCGTATTGAGACAGATGGGAACCAGTCACGTGATTTACAAAAAGGGGAATAAAACCTACCCTGTCCCCTATCACCGAGGTAAGGAATTGGGCAAAGGTCTTGAAAAGAAGATCAGAAAAGAAATGAAACTGATTGAGCTATGACAACAATTGAAGCAATCATTGAACGGGCGGCGGACGGGACGTTTACCGTTTATTGCCAGGATGAAATCTTTTCAGGAGCCGGAGAAACGATGGAAGCGGCTAAAACAGACATGAAAAGACAGATGGACTTCTACCGGGAAACCGCCCGGGAGGAAGGGTTTAAGTATCCCGCCTTCCTGGATAACCCTTTTGAAATCCACTATTCCTTTGATGCAACAAGTTTGATGAAATACTATGTGACCGCTGGCATCTTCTCTCTTGCCGGAATGGAAAAGGTGACGGGCATCAATCAGAAACAACTTTGGTCCTATCTGAATGGAACAAAGCCCCGTAAGGCACAACGCGACAGGATCGAACGCGGGTTCCGCAACCTGAACAACGACCTTTCCACCATCTTCGCGTAGAAAAAGAATCCCCGGTCCATTGGGCCGGGGATTTCTGTTGGCGTCGGAGTGAAGCGACGCAGGGGGTTCGGGGGGAACGCCCCCCGATTATTTGAACAGCAGCTGGGCGAAGGTGTTCAGGTAGAGGCGCCAGTTCTTCCAGACGTGGGCGTCTTCGCTCACGAAGAGCGTGTGCTTCATGCCGTTGTCGGTCAGGTGCTGGTCGAGCACCAGGGAGCCCTGATAGGCCATGGAGTCATCCTTGCCGACACCGATCCAGTACAGCTTGTAGCCGGCCTTCTTGATGCCCTGGAGCTGGGCGTCCAACTCCTCGCTCTCACGGATACCGCAGCTGAGCGGGCAGATGTAGCTGAACACGCCCGGATAATTCAGGGTCGCGGAGGTGGTGTGGCCGCCGCCCATGGACAGGCCCGCGATGGCGCGGCCGTCCGCCTTGGCGATGGTGCGGTACTCCTTGTCGATGAACGGAACGATCTCCTTCACGAGGCTGTTCACATAGGCGTTCTGGCCCTGTGCCTGGCCGTCGTTGGGCAGCTTGAGGGTCTGGGCGGCACGCTGGGTGGGGTTGCCGTTCGGCATCACCACGATCATCGGCTCGGCGAGGCCCTTCGCGATGAGGTTGTCCAGGATCTGGACGGCGCGGCCCATGGAAGGCCAGGCCTCCTCGTCACCGCCGCCACCGTGCAGCAAGTAGAGCACCGGATATTTCTTCTTGGTGTTCTTCTCGTAGCCGTACGGCGTATAGACGGCCATACGGCGGCTGATGCCGAGCTGCGCGCTGTCATACCAGCGGTAGGTCAGCGTTCCGTGCTGTCCCTCGGACTCGTAATAATTCTCCGAGCGCTCGCCCGGGATGAAAAGCATGTTGAGGTAGCGGTTTCCGTCGCGCTGCACCTGGTTGTTGAGCGGATCGTTCACGGACACACCGTCCACGACGAAGTTGTAGGTGTAGATCTCCGGCTCCGGGGCGTCGATCGTGATTTCCCAGATACCGTTCGGACCTTTCTGCATTTCCTCGACACCGGTCCAGGGATTTGCCATCCAGTTACCGGAAAGCTGCACGCGCGTAGCGTAGTTGGCGTTCAGACGGAAGGTGACTTTCCCGTCCTTGACCTCGGGAGAGACGATCTGAGGACCGCGGTCACCGAAGGCAAAGTTCGTCAATTCCTGGCCGAAGACGGTGCCAACGGCCAGGAATGCGACGATACTAAGAGCAATGATGCGCTTCATACGCTAGAATCAGAATGCGGTCCACTCGTACACCTCGATCGTCTTGAAGTCCGCAGACACCTTGAAGGTCGGGGAGAAGTTGTAGGCCTGCTGGGTGTTGTAGCCGTTTCCGCTGGCCTGAGCGGCAATGCGGAAATAGCGATCCTGCTTCTCATACTTAAAGAGATCGGCATTGGCGCCTTGCGGATTACAATCAATGGTAAGGGTAACTTCCTGACCGGGCTGTGCAGCGGGGAAGACGCCCCAGCCATAAGCAGACAGATCCGTGCCCTGCTTGGATGCACCGCCATCGTTCGTAACCATGTTGAACACCGTAGCACCCACGAACAACTGCGTATTACCACAGAACTTGAGGTTCATGATGTTGTTGGCCTTGGTCGCGTCGCCAAGTTCCACCTTGAAGGTAGCCTTCAACTGCTTGGCAGCCGCGTCATAAGTGACCTTAGGATCCACAATGCGGCAGAACGGGGTCGTCTTGATATCGGAGTTCGGGTTAGCACCCTCCTTAAGCGAGAGGACCTGATCGTTCTCATAACAAGGGAGTTCCTTGAGGAGAACCTTGTAATCCGCGGCAAAGATGAGGTTGTTGCGATAGCTGCCGTCAAAACGGATAAACCAGCGCTGATCTTCATAGACCTCGTTGCCGGACTTGTCCTTCCATCCCAGCTCGTTGACGATCAAGGAGCCTTTGGAAACGGTAATGACGGGGAATGTCCAGGTCGCCCAGTCCACATTGGCCCAGTCGATTTCCTGGGAGAACGCGGCCTCGACACCAATGGGTTCACCGGTTTTCGTGTCCAGCAAGCGGCCGGACACCTGCGCGTTGGGCCCGTCAAAGTTGTCCAGTTCAAACATGCTGCAAGATGCAAGAGCGGCAACAGACAGGATAACGGCTGCAAATTTGAATATCTTTTTCATTTGTAAGCTTATTTATTGTTCGGCTCAATCTTGTTGTTCACGTAGTTCGGAATCTGGGAATAGTAGTCTTCCGCATTGAAGCTGAGGATACCGCTATAACCGTTCCATTGTGACGTACCCGTAACAGGGAGGGAGCGGAGGAAAATCCACTGTGCCTTCTCGCCGCTCAGGTCCACCATCGGGATGAGGGTGAGTTTCTTACCCAGGGAGCCTTCCTCGATGGTCGGGATGTTGTTCGGGTTGTAGAAAGCGCGACGACGATAAAGCACGTTGCTCCACTTATTCTCAAAAGCGAACTCGACTTTCCACTCATGAATGATGTTGTCAAGGGTAAGTTCGACATCATCCTTGAAACCTGCACGGTGACGAATGTCGTTCAAGCACTTGGCAGCAAGGGTCTTATCGCCAAAATTGCTACCGTTCTCGAGAACAGCCTCGGCATAAGTAAGAAGAACCTCAGCATACCGGATGTCATAGTACGGAGACTGGACATACTCGTTGTTGCTGTTCTGATCCAAGTACTTACGAGGAGAGAAGCAATAAGAGTTGCGGTTATTGGAGTTCTTGTCGGTCAAGAGAGCCATGAAAGCGGAGTTATTGCTGCCGGAGCCACCATACGGATAGTAAATGGTACCATCCTTCTCCACTCCGACATTGCCGCTGCCGGACGCATCGGAATTCGGATATACAGAAACACTGCCGTCAGGCATGACCATACCGCCTTCCATATACACGGTGATACCACGGAAAGTGACACCGGGGTACATCACCCATGCCTGGAAACGGGCGTCCTTCAGCAGGAACGGCTCCTGAACGGAGTTGTAATGCTTGTAGTTGGCAACCTTAGCCTTGGTGAATTCCGTCTGAGGATTGCTCATATAAGCATTCTCGTCACCAGCGACCAGTGTCTGGATTTTGCCATTGACATGATTGCGGGTATCGGCGGCGTCATAGTAGTCGTACTCGTCGGCCAGATTCAGGGTGGCGGCGTAGTTGGCAGCGCCGGTTCCCGTGTAACCCTTGGCGAACTGGTTGGGCACCCACTTGTCGGTACCGTTCGTAGTCTCGGAGTCGCCGGTCTTGTAGGAACGGCCGAAAATACCTTCCGTCAGGCGGAACTCCTGGAACAGGTCCGTCAGGTTGGAAATAGCCGCATTGATATCCTTCGGAGTACCACCGTAAAGCGAATAAACACCGGAGTTGATGACCTTGGCAGCGGCATCGATCGCCTGCTTGTAATAAGCGTCCGCATAGGAAGCCTTCATCAAGGTGAGCTCCTTCTTCACAGCCTCATAGTTGGCGCTGATCGGAGCGCGGTCCCAGTACTTGCTCTCGGAGGCAGCCCACAGGGCGGCACGGGCCTTCATGGCATAGGCGGCATACTTGTTGGCTCGCAGACTCTTGCTGGCGTTCAGTTCTGCCGCGCTGATTTCAGGAAGCAGGGCGATAGCCTGGTCAAACTGATCCAGCACCCAATCCCAAGACTCTTTCTCAGTCTTACGGGGATAGTAGAGACCCAGGTTTTCGCCACCGGGCGTATATTCATCGTCCAGGACCTTATCCACGATGGGAATACCGCCATGGGTACGGACATTGGCGAAATAGTAGCATGCACGGATGAACAAAGCCTCACCCGTATATGCGTCACGCTTCGCCTCATCGATCAATCCTTCGGCGAAGGCATCATCGACCACGCCGAAGAACTTGTTGACAGAACGGACAGCGCCATAATTCCAGAAACCGGCAGTCGTGTTCTTATAATCAGGAACGTCGCGGGCGGGATTGCCGAACATCTGATATTTGTCGTTGTCGGTCATGCTCATGCCCGGCAGGTTGGAATAAAGATTGGCCAGCAGGGCAAGCATACCGTTCTCGGAGGACTGCAAATCCTCGGCAGCCACCTTACTCAGGTCGCCTTCCATACTGTCAAAGAACTTATCGCAGGACATCAGTCCGAAAGAGAGCCCGGCGATCAGGATATATTTGAATATCTTTTTCATATTCTTGCAGGATTAGAAGTTGAGATTTAAACCGAAGCTGTAGGTCTTGTTGATCTGGAACTCGCCACCGGCGCGGCCGCTGTCGTTGGATTCAGGATCCACATACTTCAGGAGCGGATTGCAGATAGTGAGCAGGTTACCTCCGTTGAAGAAAACACGGGCGCTCTTGATGCCGGCCTTCTTGAGGAAGTTCGGGCTGAAGCGGTAACCGAGTTCGATGGTCTTAAGACGCACGTAAGTCGCGTTGACATAATCATACGGCTGGTTTGAGCCGTACATCGGAGCATTGTAGGAACCGACCTGGGCGACGCGCACCAGCGCGGGCCAGTAACCGGCCACCCACTGCGTTGCGGGATCCCAAGGATCGGCACCATAGTTGGCGACATGGTAAGAATTCGTGTACTGGGACGGCAGATAGTTGAGCTTGCCGAAACCGGCGTAAGCGCTAAGGCCGTAGCCCTTGTACTTCATCGTCGCACCGTTGAAGATGAGGCTGAAGTCGAAGTTCTTCCAGCTGCCGCTGAAGGTAAGACCGAACTGGAGCGGCGGGTTGCCGGAACCCCAGGTGTAGTAAACGTCCTCACCGTCGATGTAGCCGTTGCCGTTGCGGTCAACGATCTCGTACTGACCCACGATAATACCGCGGTTACCTTCCTTGCTGCCATCGGTCGTATAAAGGACCTCGCTGGCGTTGGCCTGGTCAACGGAGGTAAAGCGGCCTCCGGTCCAGTGATAGGTGGAACCACCGAAATAACCGTTCCAACGGTTCAGCGAGCAGTTCTTCCAGTAATCCATGGAAGACTTGTACACCTTGGTGTTCTCACTCTCGATATAGGTGGCGCGGTTGCGGGAGAACGTGGCCATCGCCTGGATACGATAGGTGAAGTCGCCCACGGTATTGCGATGATACAGGGACAGTTCCAGACCCTGGGTCTCGCTACGGTTCAAGTTCTCGGACGGGAGGGAAACGGCATAGAAATCAGGCAGGGACGCGTCACGTGTGGCGGCCGTACCGATCATTTCACGCTTGAACCAGTCGAAAGTACCGCCCAACTTGCCGTGCCAGAGTTCGAAGTCCACACCGAAGTCCATCATACGGACCTTGGCCCAGGTAAGCAGCGTATTGGCAACCTGGCTGTTGGCGTAACCGGTGGTGGTACCGCCATCAGCGAACACCCAGGAACCACTGGCAGTGTAGCCGTTGATGTAGGCATAAGCGGAGCCCTGCGGAGCGCCGGTGAAACCATCCGACCAGCGGAACTTGAGGTTATTGACGAACGGGAGGGCGTTCTTGAAGAACTTCTCCTCAGAAATACGCCAACCCAGGGAGTAGGACGGGAACATGCTCCAACGTTTGCCGGGAGCGAACATGTAGTTACCATCATAACGGCCCATCACCTCCACGAGGTACTTGCCGGCGTAATTGTAATTGATACGACCGATGTAACCGGCGGTACGGCTGGAAGAGCGGGTACCCTGGTTGTCATCGCGGGACGCGAGGGCCTGGTTGATCACATCGTGCGTGTAAAGATAATGGTCGCTGTCAACGCCATAGTAGCGGGAAGCACCGATCATCGCATTGGTAATGCTGGTCAATTCAGCACCGATCATCGCGGAGATGTTGTGCTGACCGAAGCTCTGGTTATAGAGGGCCTGGATACGGCCGTAAACACGGGCGTTGTCATTCCACATCTCAGCGTACTGGGTCTCCTGACGGGTTTCCATACCAACTCCGGAAATGTCGGTAAGATAGTCATACAGACGCATTTTCTTGACAAGCGTGCGCTGTTTGCTGCGGCCGAAGTCATAGGCACCCGTGGCCTGGAACTGCAGGCCCTTCAGGAACGGAGCATCGAAAGTAAAGTCGATGGTGTTGCTGAAATCCTTGCGGTCGGTCTTGGTGAAACCGGAAGCTTCGGTGTCCAGGAGGGCGACCGGGTTGGTGTGCTCTTCCACATCGGAGTAGTGGTTGGGATTGTCCTTGGTATGGACACCGACCATCGGGTTGGACTGATAGATATAGTAGAAGATGTTCCAGTCCATATCGAAGTCACCCATACCGTTGTTGGTACTCTGGCGGAAGCTGGTGGTATAGCGCATCGTCAGTGACGGCAGAAGCTTGACGGAGATGTTACCGTTGAAGCCATAGCGCTGGTAACCATAGCTGTCACCCTTCAGGATCGGGTTATCGTTGGCATAGTTGGCGCCGAAGTAGTAGTTGATGTTCTCGGTACCGCCGGAGATGGACACATTGTACTGCTGGTTCACGGCGACCTTCTTGTAGACCTCGTTATACCAGTCGGTATAGACAAGACCCTCATCGCCACGCTCGTAGGCAGCAATGGTCTCATCGGTGAAACGGTGGTCCATCTTGGCCACGTCGGACATCGCGTTCTCCCATCTCATGAAGGAAGTCCAGCTCTCCACCTGGCGCGGGACGACCGGGGCCGCCAGCTGAAGTGTCGCGGTGAAGTTCACGGACGGCTTCTTGACCTGACCCTTCTTGGTGGTGATGAGAATCACACCATTCTGGGCGCCGAGACCGTAGATGGTCGCGGAAGCGTCCTTCAGGACGGAAATGCTCTCGATGTCATCCGGATTGAGTTCGTTGAGAACAGAAATATCGGTGTAAGTCTCGAGCTGGTTGGGGTTCGTGTTGTAAGAGGTGGATTTACGCGTACGGGTAGTACTGCGGACCACACCATCCACGACGATCATCGGCTGTCCGTAACCACGAAGGTTGATTTCGGAAGCGAAGGCACCCGGCTTACCACTGTTCTGGGTGATGAGAAGGCCGGGGATCTTGCCCTGGAGGGCAGCGACACCGTCGGCAGACTTGGTGGCACCGATATCTTCGGACCGGATCTGGCTGATAGCGCCGGTCAAGGACTCGCGCTTCTGCACACCGTAACCGACGACAACGATTTCGTTGAGCAATTCAGAGTCTTCCACAAGGGTGACCTCCATATGGGGGGCAGCCTTCAGTTTACGGGTTTCGTAACCGATGGAAGAAAATTCGAGCACAGCCCCTTCCGGGACCTCCAAGGTAAAGAGACCGTCAATATCGGTCGCCGTGCCGACAGTCGTACCCGACTGCATGACGCCGGCTCCGATGATAGGCAGTTTCTCGGCATCCGTGACGACGCCGCTCACCTTGATCATCTGTTGGGCGGACAGCATCGCAACGCTCAGGAGAAGTCCTCCGGCAATCGCGATCAGTCGCTTGAACAAGTTGTTGGTTCTCATGTTGATTAGAATGAAATTGGTATTAATAGAGTTGGATTACTTCTATTATTTGAACAACTTCTGGGCGAAGGTATTCAGGTAGAGACGCCAGTTGGACCACACGTGACCGCCGTCGGAGACATAGAAGATGTGGTCGAGACCCTGCTCGGTGAGCGTCTTGTCCAGCGCCTTGGAGCCTTCGAAGAGGAAGTCCGTGTCGCCGCAGGCCAGGAAGTAGAGCTTCACGCCGGCCTTCTTGAGCGTAGCGATCTGCTCAGGCGTGGCGCTGCCGGCCGCGGAGAGCGGGCAGATGTAGTCGAACATTTCCGGATAGAGGATGGAAGCGGAGATGGTATGGCCGCCACCCATGGACAGACCCGCGATGGCGCGGGAAGCCGGCTTCGCATTTACGTGGAAATTCTTCTCGATAAAGGGAACGATTTCCTCGCAGAGGCTGCGGACATAGGCATTCTGGAAGGCGGGATCACGCCAGTCCATCTGGACCTCCGGGATGTTGAGGGTACGGGCGGCAGCCTGGTTGGCATTGCCGTTCGGCATCACGACGATCATCGGCTCGGCGAGCCCCTTCTCGATCAGGTTGTCCAGGATCTGGGCGGTACGGCCCATGGAGATCCAGGCTTCCTCATCGCCACCGGCGCCGTGCAGGAGGTAGAGCACCGGGTATTTCTTCTTGGGGTTGGCCTCGTAGCCGTACGGCGTGTAAACCGTCAGGCGGCGGTTCATGCCGAGGATCTTGCTCTCATACCACGGGTGACTTACGGTACCGTGCTGCTTCACGGCCTCGCCGTAATTCTCCGTACGCTCGCCGGGAACGGTGATCATCGGAAGATAGCGGGTGCCGTCGCGCTGCACCAGGACGTTCTGCGGGTCGTTCACGGCCACGCCGTCCACCACGAAATTGTAGGTGTAGATTTCTGCGGGCGGCAGGGGGATCTTGACGGACCAGACGTTGTTCGCACCGCGGGTCATCTCGATCGTATCGCCCCAGGGATTCGGCATCCAGGAGCCGGAGAGTTTCACGACCGTGGCGTAGTCTGCTTTCAGGCGGAAGGTCACGCTGTCGCCCTGGATATCCGGGGAGATGACGGGGGCCGGGCCGCCGAAAGAGAAATTAGTCAATTCCTGCGCCTGCAGGGATGCGGCCAGCACGAGGGCTGCCGAAAGAATGGTAATGACTCTTTTCATTGGGTTATTAGAATAATAAAGGAACAAATTCACTCAGGTAGATACGCCAGTTGCGCCAGATGTGGCCACCTTCGGTCTCCATATATTTATAAGGATAACCGGCAGCGTCCAGCTTGGCGCGGAACTCGTTGTTGGACTGGATGAGGAAATCGGTCTTGCCGATGCCGATCCAGAGCATCGCGGGCTTCTTGGAGAAGTAGGTCGCCAGCTTGGCGTCCACGTTCTCATAGATCTCCTTGTGAGCCGCGGTCTGCTCGGAACCCGTGCCGATGGCAGCGGAGAACATGCCGGAGAAGTTGAACATATCCGGGTTGTTCAGCGTGATGTAGAGGGTGTGGAAACCGCCCATGGACAGGCCGCAGATGGCACGGCCCTGCTTCTTCGCGATGGTGCGGTAGTGGCTGTCGATGAATTTCACGACCTCCGGGAAAGCGGTCTCGAAGGTGCCTTCCATCGTCTGCGGAAGCGACATCGTCGGACGGGTGTAGCCGGTGGAATTCTCCAGCGGAGCGGCCTCCTCGGAAATGTTGCCGTTGGTGAAGACCACGATCATCGGCTTGGCCTCGCCGCGCGCGATGAGGTTGTCGAGGATCTGCGTGGCGCGGCCCTGGGTCACCCAGGCGTCTTCGTCGCCGCCGATGCCGTGCAGGACATACAGGACGGGATACTTGGCCTTGGGATTGTTCTCATAACCGGCCGGCGTATAGACCGTCAGGCGACGGTCGAAGCCCGCCGTGGCGCTGGGATACCAGACCTTGGACACGGTTCCGTGCGGAACGCGGTGCACGGCGTAGAGGTCGCTGCGCGCACCTTCCTGCGGCACCAGCAGCACGCTGGTCAGCGAGGCGATGTCGCGGTTGACGAACACGTTGCCGGGGTCGATCACCTGCGTACCGTCCACCGTGAAGGTGTAGGTATACATCTCGGGAGCCACGGCGAAGGGCGTCGTGTACTCCCAAACGCCGCCGCGGCCTTCGCGAAGCTCACCGACGCCGGGGACATCGTAGCTCACCTTCTGGCCGTTCATCTCGAACTCCATCTTCTGGGTGGGCAGGAAGTCACCGGACACGGTCACGCGTACGGCCTTGGGGGCGCGATAGCGGAAAGTCACGGTGCCGTCCGGGTTGATCACGGGAGAATCAGCCTGACCGGCGCTGAACAGGGCCTCCTGACCGAAAGCGGAAAGGCCCAGCAGCATGACTGCACAAAAAACAAATAATCTTTTCATATAGACAAACAATTATTCGAGTGTGGAATTGATATTCAGCAACATGGTATGGGGATAGGGTTCCCACTCCGGCATGCCGTCGGCGGACGGAACGCCCGTCTTGGCGAAGTTCGTCCAGAGGCGGCTGACGCGGTGGCCCAGTTCGACGGCGTCCGCTCCCCCGCCCGTGAAGGTGCGGTGCAGCTCGACGTTGTCGAAGACGAAAGGAATCTCGATGCAGTGCGTGCTGCCGAAGGCACCGTCCAGCACCGGGGATTCCCAGGTAAATTGATAAAGGTAAACGGGAGCGCAGCCGGCGGCGGCCCGGTCGGCGGCCTGCTGGACAGCCAGCGGCTTGAAGATCGGGTCCTCCTGGTCGCGCGTGAATTCATGGTAGGTCGTGCCGATGATGACCGGAATGTCCTTGGACAGGGCCATCGAGGCCGGTGCACCGGGCTGGGCGGGCAGGATCACACCGTCCACCACCGGGCGCGTGCCGAAGATGAGCTGGTTCAGGAAATTGGCGGGCAGCTCGCCGGCCTGTTCCGCTTCCGCGCGAACGAGCGCGACCGCCTTGTCGTAAGCGGCAAGCAGAGTGGCATACGGGACCGTCTGGATCTCGTCGATGCGGGCCGGGCTGATGCCGAGTTCGCGGACCGTGGCGGCGCCGATGCGGCGGGACCACTTCTGCGGCAGCGCCTCCAGGATGGAGCCGCTCTCCACGATGGCCTTGCCGAACAGACCCTGGGCGGAAGGCATGGCCAGCAGGGTGCAGACCTTGCCGCCACCGCCGGACTGGCCGAAGATGGTCACGTTGGCGGGATCTCCGCCGAACGCGGAAATGTTGTCGCGCACCCACTCCAGCGCCTTCACGATGTCGGTCATGCCGAGGTTGCCGGAAGCGGCGTATTTGGCGCCGAAGCCGGACAGATCGAGGAAGCCGAGCACATTGAGGCGATGGTTCAGGCTCACGACCACGACGCCGTGGTCGCGCGCGAGATTTGAGCCGTCATAGGAAATCTGCTCCTGCCCGGAACCGGCGCTGAAGCCGCCGCCGTGCAGCCAGACCATCACCGGACGCTTCTTCCCGTCGTTGATGCCGGCCGACCAGACGTTGATGCGCAGGCAGTCCTCGTCGGGAAAACCGTCGTCCCAGTGCATGGCGAAGGCCTGATTATCGTCGTACCAACCCGTTCGGGCGCCCTGCGGACAGGTCGGACCGTAGGCGCGGCTGGCCCGGACACCTTCCCACGTATCGGGGTCGGCGGCGGGCTGGAAGCGCTCGGCCTTGGCATACGGAATACCCTTGAAAGTGAAGACGCCGTCTTCGACATAACCGGCGACGGATCCGGACTGGATTTGCACCGTGGCGGCCTTGGCGGAAGTCTCCAGTTCGTGGTGAACTTCGGACTTCACCGTGGGATTGCCGGTGCCGCAAGAGAGCGGCACCAGGCAAACCGCGATCATCAGGAATAGTGTTTTCACTTGTTTCATTTGTGGTTCCCTTTTTAACCAATGGCAAAATTAGATGGAATAGCATAGTTTCTTTTTCTATAGATTTCAAATGCTTTCTTTGCCGTACAAGGGCACCTTTCCGTTTGTTCATTTTTATTCTTTTTTGTTCATTTTACGTGATATTTGACGAAAATTTAGTAATATAGAGGTATGAAAATAAAACATTTACTGTTCGTTCCCCTGCTGGCGCTGTCCTGCGCCGGTCCGCAGGCGACTCCCGGATCCCTTCCGGGCGTCGGAAACGTCGTCATCGCCGACCGCCTTTCCAACCAGCGGGTGAACGCTTTCGCGGAAGACGCCGACGGCCATATCTGGATCGGCACCTTCCGCGGGCTCAACAAATACAGCATTCAGGATTATCACCAATATTTCTGCGCGGACGACACGCTAGGGCTACCTGATAACCAGGTGACCGCCCTGTACAGCAACGCCGCCGGCCAGCTCTGGGTCGGCACGGCCAACGGTGTCGCGCTGCGCACGGAAGAAGGCGCGTTCCGGCGCATCTGCATGAAGGGAGACAACCGCAACGTGAGCCAAATCGTCGAGACCCGCGACGGGCGGATGTTATTCAACTGCTCCGGACAGCTGTTCCGTTATGACGAAGCGGCCGACTGTATCGTTTCCGCCATCCTGGACTTCGGCGGTCTCACCACCCTGGTCGGCAAGGACGGCCGCATCTGGACTGCGTCCATGACGGAGTTGCGCTGCTTCGACCCGTCCGACTTCTCCCCTGCCGGATCCTGGCCGGCCCGCCACCCGGTCTACCACATCGCCATGGCCTCTTCCGGCGAAATCTGGCTCTCCGGCATGGGTGAACTCAGCATCTTCGACCCGCGTTCAGAGACCTGGCAGCCGCTTCCCCCCGCCATCCGGCGGGAGAAAAGGCTTATCGGCGGCGATATCGACATCCTCTTCGTCAACGGCACAGACATCCTGCTCCATACCATCGCCGATGGCATGTTCTGCTACAACCAGACCAACGGCCGCCTGCTGCATCAGGCGGATCCGGGATTCCCCTACGACATTCCGACCTTCGAGTACCGTACCATTTTCCGCGACAGCCGGGGCAACCTATGGTTCGGCTCCACCGACCAGGGCTACAGCGTCTCCTACGTGGACAAGGGCGGATTCGACGGCAACCGCTACCTGACCGACCAGTTCCTGCACAAATCGGTCGTATCCGTCTGTGCGGACCGGGACGACCATCTCTGGATCACCACCCTCAACGACGGCCTGTTCGTCTACGACCTGAACGCCAAAACGCTGCAGCAGATTGACATGAAACGCCTGGTACCGGACAACACCGTCGGCTATATCCGTTGTTCCGGGCTCTTCTGCGACAAGCAGGGAGAGCTCTGGCTCGTCGTGACCGAGAAATATCGCGTGCTCCGCTGCCGCTTTGACGGGAAGCAGTTGCACGTGGTGGACCGTATCGACATGTTCAACCCTATCGCCGTGTCCCAGGACGACCTGGACCGCATCTGGATATCCGCCTATTCCTCGGAATTGGTCCGCTACGACAAGAATACCCGCGTCACGGAGCGCTTCCAGCTGCCGGGCGACAAATGGACCTACGCTCCCGCCATGGTCCAGGTGGCCCCGGGCCGCATGCTGATCGCCTCTTTCGACAACCTGATCTGCGAGGTGTTCACCAATTCCGGCGAGGCCCGCTTCATCGAAACACCTGACGAGGAATGGAAATACAACGTCCGGCACGCCGTCTTGAACCCCACCTGCCTCTTTCTGGACAGCGCCGGGGATGTCTGGCTCGGCACCGTCGGCAACGGCCTGTTCCGCCACGACCACACCCTCCGCCGCACCCGGCCGGTCGAAGGCGCCTTCTGCCCGGACATCTGCTCCATCCAGGAGGACCAGCAAGGCAATATCTGGATCAGCACCCAGAACGGCCTCTGCCGCTATGACCGCACGATTGGAGACGTCACCCTTTTCTCCGAGCGCGACGGCATCGGCGGCGACCAGTTCTACAACGCTTCCTCCTGCGCGCTGCCGGACGGCACGCTCGTCTTCGGAGGCACCCACGGACTCACCTTCTTCAATCCGCTGGACATCCAGCGGAAATACGCCGGCAAACTGGTGTTCGAGGATCTCAGGATCCACAACGAACTCGTTTACCCGTCTCCCGACGGGCCCATCGCCACGGAGCTCGTGCGGCAGCCGGACATCACCATCCGCCACGAGCAGAACGGCTTCAGCATTTCGTATGCCGCCCTCGACTATGCCGAGTACACCAGCATCCGCTACGAGTACATGATGGACGGCTTCGACGGCTATTGGATCGAAGCCGGCACGGCGAACGAGGCCTACTATGCCAACCTCCCGGCGGGGCACTACCGCTTCCGCGCCCGGATCCAGGACGAACCGGACAGCGAGCAGTCGCTCTCCGTGCGCATCCTGTCGCCCTGGTACCGCACCTGGTGGGCCAGGCTCCTGTTCTGGCTGCTCACCTTGCTGGTGATCGCCTTCCTCTGGCAGGTCTACCGCAACATCCACCGCGTCCGCAAGAAGGCCGCCCAGCATATCCGCGAGGTGCGCCGCGAGAAGGAGCAGACCGAGCGGGAGAAGGAGGAGGAGCAGCGCCTCAACCGCGTCCAGATGAATTATTTCGCCAATGTGGCGCATGAGTTCCGCACCCCGCTCACCATGATCGCGGGGCCGGTGGAGCAGCTCGCCGCCTCCCCCGCCATCCAGGGGCAGGACCGCAAGCTGGTGGGCATCGCCCAGCGCAACACCGCCTGGATGCTTTCACTGGTAGGCCAGCTGCTGGACTTCAACCGCATCGGCAACAAGAAGCTGCAGCTCAAGGTGGCCGAAGGCGACATCGTGGCGCCGCTCAGCGAAGCCGCCGACCTGTTCCGCTTCAACGCGGAATCCAAGGGCATCGAATTCAACACCCACGGCCTGGAAGACAACTTCACAATGTGGCGGGACGCCGACAAGGTGACCAAGATCACAATGAACCTGTTGTCCAACGCGATGAAGTTCACGCCGCCGGGCGGCAAAGTGGCCCTGTCGTTCGATGTGCTCCCCCGGGAAGAGGTCGCACGCGATTTCGCGCTCACGGAGGCCGACATCGATACGCAATACGCCCAGATCCGCGTTTCTGACACGGGCCGCGGCATCCCGGAAGACCAGCTGGAGAAGATTTTCGAGCGCTTCAACCAGGCCGGCCGGGGCGACGTGGCCGGCACCGGCATCGGACTCTACTATTCCCGCGCGCTCGCGGAGCTGCACCACGGCTACATCCACGCCAGAAATCGTTTAGGGGGGGGTGCCGAATTCACGCTGGTCCTGCCCGTGAGCGCCGTTTCCTACACGGACGACGAGCGCACCACGGACGATCCGCTGCGCCAGCGCATGCCCGCCCAGGAGGTCGAGTCCGGACAGCCCGTCGCGGACGAGACGGCCGACAAACGCCGTGTCGTCGTCGTGGATGACGACATCGACGTGGCCAACTATGTCAAGGTGCTGCTATCGCCGTATTATCAGGTCCTCATCCACTTCGACGCAGATTCAGCGCTGAAGGCACTGGAGGAGGAGGCGCCGGATCTCGTGATCAGCGACGTGGTGATGCCCGGCAAGAGCGGCTACGAGCTCTGCGAGGCCATCAAGGGCAACCTCCAGCTCAGCCACATCCCCGTGATCCTGGTCACGGCCAAGGTGGCCGTGGAAAGTCAGGTGCAGGGGCTCGACAAGGGTGCGGACGCCTACGTGACCAAGCCTTTCAACCCGTCTTATCTGCTCGCCCTCGTGAAATCCCTGCTGGAGAACCGGGACAAGCTGCGCCAGCGGCTCGGGTCCGTGACCAGCACCGAGGACATCGAGCCGGAGGCCCTGTCGCCGCGCGACAACGCCTTCATGAAGGAGCTTTACGACTTGATGGACAAGGAGTTGGCGAATCAGGAGCTGGACATCAACCGCATCACGGAGATGATGCGTATCTCCCGTACCAAGTTCTACTACAAGGTCAAGGGTCTGACAGGCGAGAATCCGGGCGTCTTCTTCAAGCGCTACAAGCTCAACCGTGCCGCCGACCTGCTCAAGGAGGGCAAGCACAACATGTCGGAGATCGCCTGGATGACGGGCTTCAACACCCTCTCCCACTTCTCCACCTCCTTCAAGAAGCAGTTCGGCGTCCCCCCGTCGGAGTATGTAGGCTAGAACTTTCTCAGCAGGACCGTGTCGCCGGCCTCGAGGGGGGCGGTGCCGCGGAAGGCGTTGTAGAGACGGAGTTTGCTGAGCTGGATACCGAACATCTGGGAGATGTCCCAGAGGGTCATGCCGTCCTGCTCCACTTCATATTTCCCGTAGCCGGGCTCGGCCTGGGCCTTCTTGCGGTCCAGATAGACCATCATGCCGGGACGCAGGGGCACCAGCGCGTCGAGGTCGTTGAAGCGCAGGAGCTGTTTCTCGGAGAAATGATATTCAGCCGCCAGCGATGCCCAGGTCTCCCCTTCGATGGCGCGCACGTAGCGGGCGCCGTTCATCGTATAGACCTCGCGGGCCAGCGAGAGCGACACGGTCTCCTTGCCCTGCACCGTGCGCGACACCTGATCAGGATCCGGCACAGGCTGTGTGCGAACCGGTTCTTCCCGGACCGTCTGCGGCGGCACGGGAACGACCGGCACCACGACCGGGGCCTCCTGCGGCGTCACTTTCGGTTTCTCGACCGGCGCCGCCGGCTCTTCAGCCGGAAGCTCGTCCGGCGTCATCGCGTCGTAGCGGTACAGCTCGAAATCTTCGATCAAGGTGATCAGTTTGTTGGCGTAGCCCGGATCGGTGGCATAGCCGGCGCGGCGCAGCCCCTTCGCCCACTCCTTGTAGTCCGTGGGATCGAGTTCGAAGAGTGAATGGTAGCGCTCCCTGCCCCGCAGGAAATCCGAATGCGCGCGGTATGATTCCTCCACGCTCGGATAGACGCGGAAGCATTCGTCCGCCTTGTCGTCATCCTTGAAGAACTTCTCCCCCGTCCAGTCGTTGTGGCATTTCATGCCGAAATGGTTGTTGGCCTGCGCGGCCAGCGGAGACAGGCCGGCGCCCGATTCCAGCAGCGCCTGCGCGAGCGTGATGCTCGCCGGCACGCCGGTGCGCTGCATTTCACGCACGGCCAGCGGATAATACCGGTCGATGTAAGTCTGGCGCGGGTTCTTGGCTGCGCTGAGGAAGAGCGTTGCCAACGCGAGAAGAAGTAGGATCCGTTTCATCAACGGCAAAGATACTAAAAATCGATTACATCGCCATCCTGTGCGGCCAGGGTGTCCGGGAAGACATCCCGGCACTCCTGCAGGAGGGCGTCGAAATCCGTGATCCGGGAAGAATAGTGGCCGATGGCCAGCCGGCCGGCTCCCGCATCGCGGGCGCACTCGGCGGCCTGTCTCGCGGTGGAATGCCAGCGCGCCACGGCCTTGTCCGCCATTTCCTGCGGATAGGTGGCCTCGTGGTAGAGGAGATCCACCCCGCGCACCCACTCCGCCTCCTCCGGGAAGGGAACGGTGTCGGAGCAATACGCGTAGCTCTTCGGGTGATAATCGGGATTCTCCTGTTTGTGCCTTTCGGTCACGATCTCGTTGAAACGGTATCCGTAGCATTCGATCTTGTGCCGGAGCGGAAAGGCGCTGACCGTCACGTGCTTGGACGTATGGATGAGTTGCGGCTCGCGGCAGTCCACGGCCGTGAATTTGATCTCATAGCCGTCCCACTCCCCGAAGAAACTCTTGTAGAAGTTGAGCACGGAGCCCAGGGCCTGCGGTCCGTAAATGTAGAGCGGAGCCGTCCGGCCGTACATCGTCATCGTGTTCAGCAGACCGAAGAGGCCGAACAGATGGTCGCCGTGGATATGGGAAATGAAAATGGCCTCCACCTTCATGAATGAGAGGTGGGCGCGCCGCATCTGCTGCTGCGTGCCCTCCCCGCAATCCAAGAGGAACAAGCGCCCATGCACGGCGAGCATCTGGGCGCTTGGATTCCTATCAGAAATGGGCATGGCCGAAGCCGTGCCCATTATCGTGAGTGTGAAGTTCATCGGGTATTACTCGCCTTTCTCGAGCTTCTCCTTCAGAGCGGCCAGGGCGTCGATGTCGCCGAGCGTAGTCTTCTCGACATTGGCGTTGACCTTCTTGACGGCCTTCTTGGTGGTCTCGGCCTCGGTGGCGGCGGCGCGCTCCTTGACCTCCTGGTAGGTGCGCAGGTGGCTCACCAGGATGCGGCGGGTGGAGCGACGGAGCTCGATCACCTTGAACGGCAGGGTCTCGCCGGCGACGGCCTGCTTGCCGTCTTCCTTGACGAGCTCGCGGTTGAACGCGAAGCCTTCGGCGTCAGCACCGAGGGTGATGTTGGCACCCTTGTCGGTCAGGGAAGCGATGGTACCCTCGACGGTGGAGCCGACCGGGAACTTGGCCTCGATCTCATCCCAAGGGTTCGGGACAAGCTGCTTGTGGCCGAGGCTGAGCTTGTGGTTCTGCTCGTCGAAGTCGAGAATCTGGACGTCGATCACGTCGCCCGGGTTCACCACCTCGGACGGGTGCTTGATCTTGTTCCAGCTGAGGTCGCTGATGTGCACGAGACCCTCGACACCGTCCTCCAGCTCGGCGAACACGCCGAAGTTGGTGATGTTGCGGACCGTAGCCTTCTGCTTGCTGCCGACGGGATACTTCTCGCGGATGCTCTCCCAAGGATTCGGCATGAGCTGCTTCAGACCGAGGGAGATCTTGCGGGCCTCACGGTCGATGGAAAGCACCTGGGCCTCCACCTCGTCGCCGACCTTCAGGAACTCCTGCGCGGAGTGCAGTCTCGGAGACCAGGACATTTCGGACACGTGGACCAGACCCTCGACACCCGGCTCGATCTCGATGAAGGCGCCGTAGTCAGCGATGAGAATGACCTTGCCCTTGACCTTGTCACCTTCCTTGATGTTGGCGTCCAGGTTGTCCCACGGGTGCGGGGTGAGCTGCTTGAGACCAAGCGCGATGCGCTTCTGCTGCTCGTTGAAGTCGAGGACGACGACCTTGATCTTCTCGTCCAGGGAGACGACCTCCTCGGGGTGGTTGACACGGCCCCAGGACAGATCGGTGATGTGGATGAGACCGTCCACGCCGCCGAGGTCGACGAACACGCCGTAGTTGGTGATGTTCTTGACCACGCCTTCGAGGACCTGGCCCTTCTCCAGCTTGCTGATGAGCTCGGCACGCTTGGCTTCCTGCTCGGCCTCGAGGAGCGCCTTGTGGGAAACGACGACGTTGCGGAACTCCTGGTTGATCTTGACGATCTTGCAGTCGATGTTCTGGTTGACGAACTGGTCGTAGTCACGGATCGGCTTGATGTCGATCTGGCTGCCCGGCAGGAAGGCCTCGATGCCGAACACGTCGACGATCATACCGCCCTTCGTGCGGGTCTTCACGAAGCCCTTGACGATCTCGTCGTTCTCGAAGGCCTCGTTCACTCTATCCCAAGACTTGAGGGTGCGGGCCTTGCGGTGGGAAAGCACCAGCTGGCCCTTCTTGTCCTCGGCGGACTCCACATAGACTTCCACCTTGTCGCCGACCTTCACGTCGGGATCGTAGCGGAATTCGGACACGGGGATGACGCCCTCGCTCTTGCCACCGATCGTGACGACGATCTCGCGCTTGGTGACGGCGGTCACCTCACCCTCGACCACTTCGTTCTCGACGACCTTGGACAGCGTGGCGCTGTAAGCGTCCTCGATGGCCTTCTTGTCGGTGCTGCCATAGACATCGCCGCCCTCGAAGGCGTCCCAGTCAAAGTCCTCCGGCTTCACGGACGCATTCATCCGCACACCGGCAGCCTTGGTTTCTTTTTTCTCCTGGGGAGCCTCCACTGCGGGGGCCTCAGCCACAGGAACTTCGTTCTTAATTTCTTCCATGTTGTAATTGAAACAAACTAGTAGTTAAACAATATTTTACGTACCACTGTCCGGCATCGCCGGATTTCGGGCGGGCAAAGTTAGCAAATAATTCTGATTTTCACTATCTTTGCTATGTTATTTTACAAATAATGTATTCCACCGAGAAATATCCTTCCAAAGTCCTGCAGGAGGCCGTCGAGGCCATCGGTTCGCTGCCCGGCGTAGGCTCCCGCAGCGCCCTGCGCCTCGCCCTGCACCTGCTGAACCAGCCCGCCGAACAGATCCATCATTTCACGGAAGCCGTGAACCGCCTCGCGGACGACGTCCACTACTGCCACATCTGCCAGATGATCGCGGACGCGGACACCTGTTCCATCTGCGCCGACCGCACGCGCGACGCACGCACCATCTGTGTGGTGGAGAGCGTGCGCGACGTGATGAGCATCGAGGCCACGGGCCAGTACCGCGGGGTCTATCACGTCCTCGGCGGCATCATCTCCCCCATCGACGGCGTCGGTCCTTCGGACCTGAAAATCAAGGAATTGGTGGAGCGCATCGAGCGGATGCACGCGGAGGACGCCGCCACGGAGGACCTGCCCGGCGGCGACAGCCTGAGTCTCGGGGATATCGAAATTATTTTCGCATTGTCCGGCGACGTCGAAGGCGAAACGACTTCCTTATATATTTACCGCCAGATCGAAGACAAAGGCGTGAAGGTGTCCACCCTCGCCCGCGGCCTCGGTTTCGGCGACGACCTCGAGTACGCCGACACGCTTACCCTCGGCCGCTCCATCCAGGCCCGCCAGCCTTTCCGGCCGTAACGTCAAAACTTGACGACGCGGAAGGAAAAAGTCTGCACGCCGATCAGCCCCAGACCGTCGACGAGCGGGTATTTCTCGCTCCAGACCAGGCTGTCCCGTTCGCTCCGGATCTCCAGGTAGAGCGTCCGGCTCCGGTCGGAGAGCGCCATGGTCTGCCGGTCCATCAGGTAGGCCTTGAAGAACAGGTCCTCGCCCGTCTCCGCGATCTCCTTGCTCGGCAGCAGGTAGATAAAGTCCTGGGCCGCCAGCGGCAATGCCACGCAAGCCAGCAGGAACGTGGTCAGCATGCTCCTGGCTTTCATATTACTTGAAGATTTCCGCGAGTTTGGCTTCCAGCGCTTGGCCGCGGAGACCGCGGGCGACGATGATTCCGTCCGGATCGATCAGCAGGTTGTCCGGGATGGCGTTGACGGAATAGACGCCGGCGGCCACCGTCTGCCAGTGCTTCAGGTCGGAAAGATGAATCCACGGCATATCCCAATCCTTGATGGCCTGCACCCAGGCTTCTTTCTCTCCCGGCTTGTCGAATGACAGGCCCACGATCTCGAAGCCCTTTTCGTGATATTTCTTGTACGCGGCGGTTACATTGGGCATTTCCGCCTTGCAGGGCCCGCACCAGGAGGCCCAGAAATCCACCAGCACCCACTTTCCCCTGCCTACATACTCGCTCAGTTTGTGAAGCTTGCCGTCCGGATCAGACTCCTCGAGATCGCGGAATTTCTCGCCGACCAGCGACAGGCTGCGCTGCGCAGCCTGCTGACGCTGGGCGTCAGCCGCCGCCATCCGGCGCTTCAGATCCACCACATAGGGATGGTTCGCGACCTGCGCGTTGGACACGAGCACTTCGTTCAGTTTCCGCTCCCCGGCCGCCTTGTTCCAATTGTCCGCCGCCGAGACGAGCGAAGACAGCGTTCCGACAAAGGCGACGGGAATGAGGCTGTTCCTGTTCTCTTCGATCAGACCGACATAGAACGCAGCATACTGCTTGATGGACTTCTGGTACTTCGCCATCAACTCCGCCATCTTCTCCTCCGGGGCGTTCTGGGGAACAGCCTCCATCTCTTCGACGACCTTGTAATACTCGGCATACGCCGCCTGATTCCGCTGGTCGCACTCCGACAGCTTCGTATTGAGGGCGGAGCCCGTCAGCGTACCGTCCGCGAGGTTCAGTTTCACGGGCTTCCCGTCATTGAACAGCAGGAACGGACTCGCGGCGCCGGCGAGCGTGACCGCGAGAAAGGCATCTTTCTCCGCCTTCCCCTTCATCTGGAAGGATCCGCGGGAAACGACGGCGCTGTCGATGGGTGCACGGCTGATCTGGTCCACCAGGTACACGGTCACCCCGTCCTTCGGGGCGCCGGTTCCCTTGATGTCGTATTTCACATCGGTTACGGAGCACCCGAGCGTGCCCGCCGCGGCAAATGCCAGCAGAAAGGTCATCAGCTTTTTCATATCGGTATTCAGTTGCCATAAAGATAGCAAGAAAATATTATATTTGCAGAAAAGCATTTCACGTATGAAGAAGTGGTTCAGACACCTGCTTAAGGGCACGACGCTCACGACGGCGCTTTTCATCTTCCAGGCATGCTACGGCACGCCCAACTGGCTGCACCAGGAGGATATCGAATTCAAGGTGGTCTCGGCGGAAGACGGCACCCCCGTCGAAGGCGTCGAGATTCTCACCCGGGTCTATGATTCCGACCCCGTCGAGGGCGTAGAACTGGACTGGAACCTGTGCGGATACACCGCTGAGGACGGCACGCTCAAGACGCTGATCGGCGTTGTGGACGGCAGCAGTCCGCAGTTCCGTTTCCAGGATTCCGGGGCGCTGTTCTCCCCCAAGGATACCGTCATCCAGAAATGCGACGGCACCATCGTCGTGGAATTGCAGAAGAAATAGCTTGCAGACTTGCTTGTGATGGATTCCCGCCTGACGTGGTGGCTTTGGCGCCTGTTCCGGAAGAACGAAACCAGGGTCCACGAACTGAACTATCTGTTCTGGGAATGCACCACCCGGTGCAATCTGGCGTGCCGGCACTGCGGCAGCGACTGCACCTTGCCGGGCAGCCGGCGCGATATGCCGCTGGAAGATTTCCTGAAAGCATTGGACACCATTCCGCGCAAGGAGGTTCCGCGGGAGTTCACCGTCGTCCTTACCGGCGGCGAACCGCTCCTGCGTCCCGATCTGGAAGAAATCGGGAAAAGCATACGCCGCCGCGGAATGGGCTGGAGCATGGTCTCCAACGGATATTTTTATGACCGGGAGATGCACGCCAGGCTGATGCGGGCGGGCATGGGGGCCTTGACAATCAGTCTGGACGGACTGGAGCAGGAGCACGACTGGATGCGCGGTCGCACCGGCAGTTTTGTGCGCGCCGTGGAGGCGATACGCATCGCGGCCGCGGAGCCCAGGATCAATTTCGACGTGGTCACCTGCATCAACAGACGGAATATCGGCAGCCTGGAGCAGATCCATGCCCTGCTCGGGGAGCTTGGCGTGCGGAATTGGCGCATCTTCACCGTCATCCCTATCGGACGCGCCGCGGGCGACACCGACATGCATCTGTCCGGGGAGCAATTCCGGGCCCTGATGGATTTCATCGCCGCCAGGCGGAAGAAGAAGGATGCGGCCCTGCGCGTCAGTTTCAGCTGCGAGGGCTACCTGGGCCGCTACGAGACCCGGGTCAGGCAGAATCCCTATTTCTGCCGCGCGGGAATCAATATCGCTTCGGTGCTGATCGACGGGCGCATCAACGCCTGCCCCAACATAGACCGCGACCGCTTCTCGCAGGGAAATATCTATACGGACAGCCTGTATGACGTGTGGCGGAACCGCTTCCTTCCGTTCCGGGACCGCAACTGGGCCCGCACGGGGCCGTGCAAGGACTGCAAGGTCTTCGACCGTTGCCTCGGCAACGGCATGCACAACTGGCACGGCGACAGCGACGCTCCCCTCAGCTGCCACTACGCCAAGACCCGGGAACCCTAAAGCATCCTCTTGCGCTTGAAGATGATCCAGATGCTGATGACCAGCGTGGCCATCAGCAGGAAGAGCGCGAGCCAGGCCCACCACTTCTCGGCGAAGGGCAGGGTCACGTTCATGCCGTAGAAGCTCGCGACGAGCGTGGCCGGCATCAGCAGCAACGACACGAAGGTGAAGATCTTCATGATGTTGTTCTGGTCGAGGTTGATGATGCCGAGGACGGTGTCCTGCAGGTATTCGAGACGCTCGAAATTGAAATTCGTGTGGTTGATCAGGGAGGCGATATCCTGCAGGATGATGCCCAGGTCCTCGCGCAGCTCCGGATCTTTGGGGCAGCGCTTGCTCTTGAGGATGTTGGAGATCAGGCGCTGCTTGTCCACGACGTTCTCGCGGACGGTCATCGCGCTCTCCTGCAACTGATTGATATCGAGGAGGAACTCCTCGTTGATGTCTTCTTTCTGGTTGATGCGCTTGCTGAACTGCGACACCTCCTTGGAGATGAGCTCCACGATGTCGGCGTCCAGGTCCACACGCTTGTCCATGATCTCCACGAACATGGTGAACCCGTCCGGGAACTGCTCCGGCAGGGCCTGCAGCTTGAGCTGGAGGGTGTCCAGGGAACGCAGCGGAATCTCGCGCACCGTCGTGAGGATCTTGTCGGACAAGATGAACGACACGGGATCCATCAACATGCCGTCGCCGGAGGGCGACAGGAAGTTGGTGTTGGCAAAAATGGAATTACCTTCTTCGTAGAAACGGGAGGAGCTTTCGATCTCCTCCGCTTCGGCGCGGCTCTGAATCTCCGTGCCGAGAAACGCCTCGACCGCCCTCTTCTGTTCTCCTGTAGGCTGCAGGAGGTCTATCCAGAGGACTTTTTCTTTGCCGATAGCAGCAAACTCCGTTTCGGACTGGCTGACAATGATCTCATTGCCACGTCTGTAGAAAATCTTGATCATCTTCCTTCCTGGTTGGTCCCGGCACAATCGTCGGAAGGGGGTTAAACTTACGGGATAGCTGACGTTACGGAGAAGCCAGCCTGCAAAAGTAGGCAAAAACTTTGGGAATCCGTCTTTTTCTACGAAAAAAACTTAAAATTTGTAACTTTGCGGGCCGGAGATTCCGGGTCGCAGCCCGGAATGACTAGAAAAAAGCCCGGAATGACTATGAAAGGGCCCGGGATGACTATAACAGATGAGTATTATTGAATCGATATTGTTAGCGGCGTCGCTGTGCGCGGACTGCCTGGCCGTCTCGCTCTGCTCGGGCGTGACCCTGCGCAGCGTACGCTGGCGCGAGGTGCTGGGCGTGGCGCTCGCCTTCGCCGTCATCCAGGCGGGCCTGCTGCTGGCAGGCTGGGCCTTCGGCTACCTCTTCGTCGGCCTGGTCGAGAAAGTGTCCCACGTCATCGCCTTCCTGCTGCTGCTCTACGTCGGCGGCTCGATGCTCATCGAGGGCATTAAGGGCGAGGCGGAAGTCCGCAACCTGAACGGCTGGCGCAACGTGCTGGTCGGCGGCGTGGCCACGAGCATCGACGCGCTCGCCGTCGGCGTGTCGCAGTCGATGGACGGCGCCGACTGGAAAGGCTTCCTGCCGCTGCTGGTGGCCGTTTTCGCCATCACGGCGCTGTCCGTGGTCATCGGCATCCGCGCCGGCCGCGCCATCGGCTCCCGCTTCGGCCGCTGGGCCGAAATCATCGGCGGCTGCGTCCTGATCGGCATTGGCGTATCTATCTTGCTTTAACGTCATTCGCCGGCTTGACCGGCGAATCTCTTACATCAGATATTCGGAGGCGTCCAGCCCCTGCTCCTGCATCATGCGGATCTGCGTGGAAGA
The DNA here is from genome assembly GCA_017535125.1 of Bacteroidales bacterium. The sequence continues at coordinate 85,215 of JAFXUS010000007.1, forward strand.
GATGTCCACGATGGGGGCGTCGATGAGGCGGATCTTGTAGAAGCGGTCCAGATCCTCGAGACTGACCTTGCCGGGCGCGGCGCCCTGCGAAGCATCCAGCACGTAGGGCGCGGGAAAATGGCGGCATTCCTCGAGGAGCATCTCCCGCAGCGTCTCCATGTCGTAGCCCTTGCGGGGATAGACGACCACGCCGTACTCGCTCAGGATGCGCGGCGCATCGCGCCATTTGTGGATGTTCTGCAGGTTGTCCGCCCCGATCACGAGCGTGAAATCATTCTCCGGCTCACGC
>JAFXUS010000038.1 GCA_017535125.1 Bacteroidales bacterium
AATCCTCCGCCTGAAGGACGAAGGCGCCACGATCATCCTCTCCACGCACAACATGGAGTCGGTGGAGGAGCTCTGCGACAACATCGCCCTCATCAACAAGTCCCGCCTGGTGATCACCGGCGGCGTGGAGGAAATCCGCCGCAAATACGGCAACAACAACGTCGAGTTGGTCTGGACCGACACCGACGGCCGCCACACGGAGGTGCTCCCGCGCGAAACGGACGGCACTTCGACGCTCCGCTCCTTCCTGGAGAAGGACGGCGTGCAGATCAACTCCTACAAGGAGCTGATGCCGCGCATGAACGACATTTTCATCAAACTTGTAACGGAAGGGGAGGAATAGGCTATGAATTGGAAAACGATAGGCATTGTCATCAGCCGCGAGTACCTCAACAAGGTCAAGAAAAAGAGTTTCATCTGGACGACGCTCCTCGTCCCCATCCTGGTGGCCGGCCTGACCATCGGCGTGATGTTCGCGCTGATGAATACCAAGGAGAAGACCAAGAACATCGCCGTGGTCGACGCTTCCGGCATCGTCCTGCCGTACATGACCAACACGGAGACCGTCCATTATACGGACCTGTCCGCGATGCCGCTGGACAGCGTGAAGGCCAATCTGGCCGCCCTCGGATACGACGGCGTGCTCTCCGTGGGAGAACTGAACGCCGAGGAAAAGACGGTCGCCGCCGACCTGTTTTCGCCCAAGCCCTTCGGCATGGAGCTGACAGACGGCATCAACTCCCGCATCAACCGCGCCGTGGAGAACTATCGCATTGCGTCCTATGACATCGAAGGTCTGGACCAGATCCTCAAGGATGTCAAGGCCAACATTCACCTGCATTCCTACACGCTCGGGGACGACGGCGAGGAGAAGATCTCCGAAGCCGGCGTTTACAGCATCGTATCGATGGTTCTCGGCATCATCCTGTTCATCTTCGTGACGCTCTTCGGCGGCATGGTGATGAGCTCCGTGATCGAGGAGAAGTCCAGCCGCGTGGTGGAAGTGCTCGTCAGCTCCGTCAAGGCGACCGAGCTGATGTTCGGCAAGATCATCGGCATCGCGCTCGTGGCCCTGACGCAGTTCCTGCTCTGGATTGTGCTGTCGCTGGCCATCATCAGCATCGGCAGCGCTGTCTTCGGCCTTGACAAACTGGCCGGTTCCGACCCGACCGAGCTCGTGAGCACGGTGGGTGGCGTGGACGCCGGCCAGATCGAGGAGATGACGGCCCAGCTGAGCGACCAGGGCGAGATGGGCACGGTGATCAGCACCCTGCGCAACCTCCCGTTCGGCCAGATCCTCGGCCTCTTCTTCGTGTATTTCGTCTTCGGCTACCTGCTGTACGCGTCGCTCTTCGCGGCCATCGGCTCCGCCGTGGAGAACGAGGGCGACACCCAGCAGCTCCAGCTGCCGCTGACGATTCCGCTGATGCTGGCGTACATGATTGCGCTTTATGCGTTCCGCGCGCCTGACAGCACGATCGCGTTCTGGGGATCCATCATCCCGTTCACCTCGCCGATCGTGATGATCTCGCGCCTGCCCTTCGGCGTCCCGACCTGGGAAATCATCCTCTCCGTCGCGCTTCTGGTCGCCACCTTCGCGCTTTGCGCCTGGGCCTCGGCCAAGATCTACCGCGTCGGTATCCTGATGTTTGGTAAGAAATCGACCTGGAAAGACCTTTGGAAATGGTTCAAACAAAAGTAATCGCGCTGGTCGCGGCCGTCCTGGCGGTCTGCTCCTGCGAGTACCGGTACTCGTGGCAGAAATACCGCATGGACGGCCACCGCACCGGTGTCGTGGCACCCTCTGCAGACAACGTCGACACTGCCCTGGGGACGATAGACGGAGATACCTATCATGCGCCAAACGGAACGAGTTATGAGAAGGGGAGCGCCACCTACGGGGTGGCCGCCGACCTCATCGCGGTGCAGCCGCAGATGAAGGACCTCAAGGAGGTCGTCGGCTATGCCACCCGTTCGATGGCCGCCGCCGCGCCGGAGAGCGAGCTCTCCAACTGGTGGGTGGACCGGACGATGGTCGACGTGGCCCGGCTGACCCGGAAGAAGGTGGACGTCGGCATCGTCAATTTCGGCGGCATCCGCGTGAGCCTGCCGCAGGGAGACCTGCTGCTGGACGACTTCATCTCGATGTTCCCGTTCAAGAACAAGCTCGTCTACGTGGCCCTCAAGGGCTCTGACCTGCAGGCGGTCTTCGAGACCATCGCCGCTTCCCGGCCCTTCGTGCTGGGCGGCGTGAAGATGGCCGTGCGCAACCACCACATCGACACCCTGCTCGTGGGTGGCAAGCCCATCGATCCCAACAAGGTGTACGGCGTGGCCACGGTGGACTTCCTGCTGGACGGCGGCGACGGCCTGACCATCGGCAAGAATGCCAAGGAGCTGATCATGACCGACTGCATCGTCATCGACGCCGTGCTGCCGTACGTGCGCAGCCTGCAGGCTGCCGGCAAGCCGGTCGAGTACTTTACGGACGGCCGTCTGACGTTTGACGAATGGGAGGAGGACTAGCGATGAAAAAGATTCTGATTAGCCTTGCAGCGGCCCTGGCGGCCTTCTGCGCGTGCCAGCAGCAGCCTGCGCTGGTGATCCTGCATACCAACGACACCCACAGCCATTTCGAGCCCCTGCGCGGCGGCCCGGACGACGGCGTGGGCGGTGTCATCGAGCGCGCCGCGTTCGTCGATTCCATCCGCAATGCCTATGGCGCTGACCGCGTCCTGCTTCTTCACGCGGGAGACTTCAGCCAGGGTTCGCCGTATTTCACCGAGCTGGGCGGCGTGCTGGAGATCCAGGCCATCAACGACTTCGCCTATGACTGCGTCACCCTCGGCAACCACGAGTTCGACAACGACATCGAGGCCCTGACCGAGCGCGTGAAGATGCTCAATCCCGTCACGAAGGTCATCTGCGCCAACCTCGACCTGTCTCCCTTCGAGCTGGGCGAGTACGTCAAGCCGTACGCCATCCTGACGCGCGCCGGCATGAAGATCGGCGTCATCGGCCTGGAGTCCGACATCTCGACGGCCGTGACGAAGACGGTCGCGTCCCGCATGCAGCAGCTCGACAACGTCGAGGTGACCAACCGCTGGGCGGACTACCTGCACGAGACGGAGAAGTGCGACATGATCATCCTCCTGTCGCACGCCGGCTACGACCAGGACCAGGTCATCATCCCGCAGACCCGCTGGGTGGACCTGGTGATCGGCGGCCACACGCACACCTTCGTGGACGATTTCCTCTATGTGGAGAACGCCCGCGGCAAGCGGGTGCCCATCATCACCGACGGCAAGTGGGGCCTGGAAATGGGCCAGATCAACGTGGGACGGAAGCTTTCCTGCGCACGTTGAAAATCCGCGTGTCGGTGCGGTAGTACCAGATATCGAAGCAGGCGTATTCGTCGTGTTTGAAGCGGCCGCGCCGGTGCTCCGTGACATATGCGGGGTCGAACCCCAGCTCCGAGAGCTCTTCCAGCCCCGCGCCCGTCTTTCCTTCATTGAGCAGCGCTTCCAGGACAGCATAGTTTCCTGTGAGCGCTGCCACTGTTTTGGCCCGCTGCTGGCGCTTGTTCATCAACTGGCGGTTGTGCCACCTGTTTTTGCAGCTCAAGCTGCAGAAATGCTTGTCTTTCCGTCCAAGGAACTCGCTGCCGCATTCCAGGCAGGTTCCTTCTTCTTCGTTGTGCAGTTTGTATCCCATGACAGTCCTTTTTCCCAAAGATGGACGCTGGATCCGGATTCTCCAAGAGCTTGAAAGAAACCTGCGCAAGGTTTTCACGTATTTTTCATATTCCCGTTTATCTTACAACTGAAAAATAAACCTTACAATGTAAGATTCCGCACACATTTTTCCGTCCCGGCCTGAAAGAAAGAGGCGAAACGGAAATGATTCGTATCTATTTGCCCCTTCCGCCCCCGGGAGGGGCTCGTCGTGTCAGGATAGCCCGTTCCTTTGCAGTCGGGATACGGACCGCGCGGCCGGATGCCCGACTCACATTAAACGTATAATTGTCATGGAACAACTGAACAAAGTAGAACTCAGAGGGATCGTCGGCAGCGTCCGGATCCAGACTTTTGACGACAACCGGATGGCCCGGATCGGCCTGGCCACCAATTTTGCCTACAAGGACCGCGAAGGGACGGCCGTCATCGACACGAGCTGGCACAACGTCATCGCGTGGGAGGGCCGCAACATCCAGGACCTGGAACGGATCGGGAAAGGGACGAAACTGCGTGTCATCGGCCGTATCCGCTACCAGAATTACACCGGGCTGGACGGCGTCGACCGGACCGGGACGGATATTCTGGCAAACCAGATCCAGATCATTGACGATCCTTCCCAGATGTCCTATGAGATGTAGGAAACGATTACCGGGAGACCGGGGCCGTGTCGGCCCGCCGGGCCTCACTCCTGTGGCGCGGCCCCTTCCTCCTTTGCTGGCGGTTCTGGCGGCCTTTTGCTGGCTGTCCGTTCCGGCCCTGCATGCACAGGACCCGGAACTGGAGCACCGGGCGCGGCTCGCCGTTTCGCAGAACGTGGCCGATTATATCTTCCTGGGGACGCTCAACGCCGAACTTCAATACTCCGTGCACCGGAACTGGACACTCGGGATCGGGGCGCGCTACAACAACTGGACGTGGCGGTACCGCCAGGACACGCAATTCGAGGCGCGGCAGCAAACGTATTATCTGGATGGCCGCTGGTGGCCCTGGTACACGTATTCCGGCTGGTGGGTAGGTGGAAAGGTCCAATATCAGGAGTATAACCGGGGTGGTCTGCTCGGGGCGGAAACGGAAGAAGGCGACGCCGTGGGCGTCTCCCTGGGAGCCGGCTATGCCGTACATGTAAATCATTGGCTGAACATTGATTTCGGCTTGTTCGGCTGGGGCGGAATGACCCGTTATGTTTCTTATGCCTGCCCGTATTGCGGGTCGCGTACGGGAGAGGGAACCAAAGCGTTTGTCCTGCCGGACGAAGTCCGGATCGCACTTCAATTCATTTTCTGATGGTACGCAAGACGATTACATATCTGCTGCCGCTGCTGCTGGTGGCCGCGCTGCTCCCGGCTTGCGGCACGCGCCGCAAGGCGCACGACGTGTACCGGCGGCAGCTCGCTGCCTCGCTGCAGCTTCCCCGGCAGGCGGAGTTCCTGCCGGAATTTGCCGAGGTGAAGGCGCCCCGGCGCGATACGCTGCGGGTGACGGATCTGGACGGTCGGGAAATGATCATCATGAAGGCCGTCCGGGACGAGCAGAGCGGCGAGATGGTGGCGGCTGAAATGCTGGATGCCGCCATGGTTACCGCCCGTTTCCGGAACATCGCCGAACGGCATGGCAAGATCGACCTGGAATTCCAGGTGCTCGTCCCGCCCGAGATGCAGGATTCCCGCTGGCAGCTGCGCCTCCATCCGGATATGTTCGTCCTGGAAGACAGCCTGCGGCTGGATGACGTCGTGGTCACGGGGGCTGATTATCGGAGATCGCAGTTGCGTGGATATCAGCAGTATGAGAAGTTCCTCTCGCGCATCACCAGCGACACGCTGGCGTTCGTGGACCTGCGCAACCTGGAGATCTTCATCGAACGCAACATCCCGCAGGTGTATGCCCTCAAGACCGACACGACTTTCGTCTCGGACGAAGTGTTCGAGAGCTATTTCGGCGTGACGGAGCAGGAGGCCATCGAGCATTATACCAACAAGTTCCTGCGCCGGCGCAACGAATGGCGCAAGGCCAACCGTCAGAAGATGTTCAACAAGTACGTCAAAGCGCCCATCGTCACGGACGGTATCCGCCTGGACACCGTCATCCGGTACGACAACGGCATGTTCGTCTATAACTATGTGCAGACCATCCATACGCGTCCCAGGCTCCGCAAGGTGGACGTCGTGCTTTCCGGCGAGATCTACGAGCAGGAAAAGCAGGTCTATTCGGTGCCCCGCTGCGATCCGCTGACATTCTACATTTCCTCTGTCGCGGCATTCGTGGATGGCACGGAACGCTACAAAACGGTGGTCGTATCCCGTAATGTGGAAGCCAACACGACTTGCAACATCGATTTCCGTACCGGTCGGGCGGACATTGACGAGCGGCTGGGAAACAATGCGCGTGAGATCGCCTTCATCCGGGAGAATCTGCGTAATCTGCTGCTGAACGACACGTTTGAGCTGGACAGCGTGACCATTGCCGCATTCGCGTCGCCGGAAGGCACGCTGGCGTCCAACAATGCGCTGACCCTGCGTCGCTCCCGGGCGGCGTCGGAGTATTTCGAGAAATACATCCGCTTTGTGCGGGATTCCGTCCGGCGCGAGGACGGTCTGTTCATTACGGTCGGGGACGACCTCACGGAAGGAACGCTTCGCGGCAGCGGCCGCGCCCGCAAGGAGATCCCTTTCCTGGCCCGTCCGGGCGGGGAAGACTGGGCCGGGCTGGATGCGCTGGTCGCGGCGGATACGGTCCTGACGGACCGGGAAAAGGCGCGCTACGCGGAACTCTCCGCGGTCGCGAACCCCGACGAGCGGGAGAAGCGGATGAAAGGGGAATCCTGGTACCGGCATGTCCTGGAGATCCATTATCCGCGCCTGCGTACGGTGCGTTTTACCTTCGCGCTGCACCGCAAAGGCATGGTCAAGGACACGGTCCATACGACGGAGCTTGACACAGTGTATATGAAAGGCGTACAAGCCATCCGCGACCATGATTACCAGGCGGCATTGGCCTTCCTGGCTCCGTATCACGATTACAATACCGCCGTGGCATACGTGGCTTTGGACCGCAACCTTTCCGCGCTGGAGATTCTGGAACCGATGCCGCGTTCTCCGCAGGTGAATTATATGCTGGCTCTCCTGTATGCCCGCCAGGGCGATGATCAGGCAGCGGTGCAGCATTACCTCAATGCCTGCGGACAGGAACGGAGCTTCATCAGCCGGGGCAACCTGGACCCGGAAATCTCGGCCCTCATCAAACGTTACGATCTCCACAAGGAGCCGGACGATGACTGGGGAGACCTGATTCAATGATTGTGATAATTTGTAACAACTATTTCAAAATGAGAAAATTACTTATAATGCTCTGCTTGATTCTTGCCGTCGCATGCACCCGTGAGCAGGTGCCCGGGGACGGAGGCTGGCTTACCGTCGATCTGGGCGGGCTGGCAACGACCAAATCCATCATCGGTGCCACGGCCGCCGAGATGCAGGTGAATTCAGTCAACCTGTATGTGTTCGATTCCAACGGGATGCTGGACGTCGCACATGCATGTTCGAGCAACGAAATCAATGCGAAGCAGGCTGTGCTGAACGTCAAGACGGGTGGTAAAACCATTTATGCACTGGCCAATTTCAGGGATGATCCGCTGGCTGCCGCCAATGCGGTCGCCACCCGCGCGGACATGGAACAGATTCCGTTCCTGTTGGGCGACAATCTGCCGGCCGGCCTTTTGATGACGGGTTCCGCCAGCGCCGTGGTGGCCTCCGGGACGGGAGGAAGTGCGACCCTGGGCCTGAGCCGTCAGGTGGCGCGTGTCGCGCTGGGTTCCGTAACCAACCGGTTGCCGGCGCCATATGGGACCGTACGGGTCCTTCGGGCCTTCCTGTGCAACGTGGTGGGAAACCAGAACGTGGCGGGAACGGCGTCCGCGTCCGTCTGGTACAACAAGAACGCAACGAGCGACAATGTCGCCGGCCATGTCATCGGGACGACCGGACATGCGGCGCAGGAGGCGTCGTTGACCTATGCGGACCTGAATGAAAATGTGGCGCTGAACGAGCAGCACGCGTTCTCCAACAAGTTCTTCTATGCGCTTCCGAATGCCCGTACCAATCCGAACAACGGTTTCAGCGCCACGTTTTCTCCCACGGCGACCGTCCTGATGGTGGTCGTTCAGATCAAGAACGTTCCGTATTATTATCCCGTAGCCCTGACCGGCACGCTGGAGCGCAACAAGGACTATAAGGTGGACTTGACGCTCATCGGCCTGGGCAATACGGAAGACCAGCCCTTCAACAAGATTGAAAGGGCGAATCTCTCGGCTTCCGTTCAAGTCAGCGACTGGACGAGCGGAGCCACTTATACCGAATCCATTTAAACATAAAACAGTCAGAAGATGAAAAAATATCATATCATCCAACTCGTCCTGACCGTATGCGGCCTGCTGGCGGTGTCGTGCAGCAAAACGGCCGTAGATGGCCCTGAGACAAACAAAGAAGGCGAAGTCCTGCTCTCTGTCCGTTTCGACGCACCGGGCACGAAGGTGGGCGCCCAGAGCGTCACCAACGAAAAAGCTATCCAAAACGTACAGATATTCGTGTTCCGGGCCGGGAACGGCGGAGATGCCGGCAACCTGGAGATCGCCGCATCCTCCGGCTTCGACACCCCTTTGAACAACACGGATGGAAGTTACAGCGGCATGATGGTCAAGTGTTCGACCGGACAGCGGGAAGTCTGGGCGGTGGTCAACGATTCCGCGGACCGGACGGCCGGTCCGGATGCCGTGACCACGAAATCGGAATTCCTGGCGCTCACGCATGAGCTGAAGTACGCTTCGGCGACCAAACTCCTGATGATCGGGCACTCCGGCACCGAGTTGGAACCGGCCGTAACCCTGCACGAAGGCCGGGAGGACGTCAGTATCGTCGTTCACAGGCTGGCGGCCGCCGTGATCCTGGAGAGTGTGAAGAACGATTTCAGTTCCCCGGCATATCAGAAAGCGGATATGTTCCGCCTGGAGAACTGCTATCTGATCAACGTCCCGGGACGCATCAATTTCGGCGAGACTTCCGAACCGTCCGCGCTGCCGACGGAACAGTGGTATGCCCGGCTCGCCGCTGAAACGGCTTCGCCGAAGGCGGACCTTCTTTACGATGCCCTGGCAGGGCAGATCGTGAATTACGGAGCCAGTTATACCGTGCCGCATACGTTCTATACCTATCCCAACAATTGCGCGGTCAGCGAGGATGCCTCCTGGTGCGCCCGGGCCACGCTGCTGGTGCTGGAAGCCTCCATCAAGTATCCTTCGGGCTGGGTGAAATACTATTATCCCGTCCAGCTGGGCGCCGGCCCGCTGCTGTCCAACAAGCAGTATCGAGTGAATCTTACCATCCACCGGCCCGGTTCGCTGGATCCCAACCACCCGGTCACCTTCGACGACGTCACCCCCGTCATTTCGGTGACGGACTGGGAAAGCGGCGACCGTTATGACCGGGAAATATGATGACAGGGCCATGACGGGTATCAGAAAGGGGATGGCATGCGCCATCCTGGGGGTGACGGTGCTTGCGCCCGCATGCAGCGTCAAGGAAAACCGTTTCGAGTGCCCGGTCTATGTGACGGTCCTGACGGATCAGTTCGTACTGCGGGGGATGAACGAGGGTAAGGTTTCTTTTTCATCCTCCCATGTAATCGACCGGGAAGACATCAGTTTCCTTTCGTTCCTGCGGGACGGATACCGGCAGGCCTGTCCGCGTGAGTATGCCCGTGCCGCCGTGTTCAGCGGAGCGGAGAATTATACCCTGGTGGAAGAAGAAATGCGGGTCCTCCCGGGGCGCCAGGCCGGTCTGCTGTGGGCCTATGGCGAGACGTTCTCTGCCAACTCGGACGAATATCTGATCGATGCGGAGCCGCACAAGCAGTATTGCCTGGTGCAGTTTCTGTTCGACGATTCGCCGACGGCACCGTCCGAATATGCATGGCGTTTCCGGATCAAGGCGGCCTGCTCGGGCATGAACATTTATACGCTGGAGCCCCTGGAAGGGGAGTATTCCTGCCATGTGGGCCCGAATGCGGTCGGAGCCTGGTACGGTGTCATCCCGCGCCAGAAGACGAATGAGCTCCTGTTGGAGGTCTATCTCCCGGATGCGGACGACGAGCTGGAAGGGCGTACGGACTATGTGATAGACCTGGGCCGGAAATTCGAGGCACTCGGCTATGACTGGACGGCCGAGGACCTGCGGGACGTGACGGTCAGCGTGGGCTTCGCGTCCATGGGCATGACCGTGGACGTACAGGAATGGGAAGGAGATGACAGCTACAAGAACATTGAAATCTAGTGATGAGACATGAAGAAAAGAGTATTATACAAGATCATCCCGGCCCTGGCCTGCCTGCTGCTCCAGCTTGCCTGTGAGCCGGATGAGGTGCGGACCGCCTTCAGCCTGGAGCAGGCTGAAGGCGAAGAGGCGGCCTGGGCGGAGATGCCCCTGACGATCGCCGCGGCAATGGGGGAGGACGGTCCCGGTACCAAGGCCTCGCTGCTCAGGGATGTGGAGACAAAAGGATCCGGTGCGCTCGTGCTGGTGTTTCGCAGTGCCACGGGCCAGTTGGAATCCTATCATTTCTTCCGTCAGGATGAACTGGCCAATCAGGGCAGCGTGCCGCTCAGCCTGCGCGTTCCGCTGGCGGTGTGCGATTTCTACATCCTGGGCAATCTGAACGTCATCCGCAAGTCGGACGGCGCAGTGACGAACCTGATGGATGCGCTGGGGGCTTCTTCCCCGGTGACGGAAACAAGCCTGGAGGCGATGGTCTATCGCCTGGACGGAGGCGACCTGGATGGCGTCTTCCGCCGGGAATCCTTCGCGGACGTGGCAGCCTGCGGCATTCCGTATGCCCTGATCCGGAAGAGTGTGAATACGGTTAGCCGCATCAATGCGGGACTTGGCGTTCCGGATTCGGACCGTTGCCGCCGTCTGTTCAGCAAGGTCACGGTCCGGATCGATCATTCCGCCTTTGACGGCAACGGCGCCAACCCGGAGTTCTTCGTCAATTCCCGGCTCTATCTGCGCCAGGCGAACGCGCGGCTGCAACCGTTCTCCGATACGCCCCAAAAGGCGCAGGAGGCCGCCGACATCCTGGCGCAGAGCGACTATGATCCGGACATGCAGTCAACCAATGCTTCCGTGACGACGTTCAGTTTCTATGTGCCCGAGAACATGCAGGGGACCCTGCTGCCCGGCAATACGGACAGCCGTGAGAAGACACGCGAGCGCCTGCTGGCAGAGAATATGTCGGCAGTGGTGCCGTATTTGACGTACGTCGAGTTTGCCGGGCGCCTGAACCCGGCCGCCGGCGGCTACGGGGGTGACGTGACCTACCGCTTCTACGTGGGACGGGACAACTGCTCGAACTTCGACCTGGAACGGGGACGGGAATACAACATTTCCCTGACTTTCCGCGTGAGCAGCATTTTCGACCCGGACTGGAAGGTCGGAATCGACAAGTGGTCGGACGAACGCCTTTTCCGCCTGACGGCGGACGCATCGTTTACGACGGACATCGGATCCGTGAACGGCAGCCGTATCGTGGCGGTGCGGAAAAACCGTCCTGGCGCCATCTACGTCTATATGAACCCGCAGGGGAGCCTGGGGGCGACGAATCTGCTGCTGGGCAAGGACGTCAGCACCACAAGCTCTTTCATCCCGTCGGACCTGTCGGACTGCGCCTGGTACGGCGACTTGATGAAGTCCGGGACGGCGGATGCGGACTGGCTGGCCGCGCATGGCATTGCTGCATCCTGGGATAAGAATTCGGGTCGCTTGCAGCTGGCGGTGACGGATGCTGCGAAATTCAACGCCCGCATCGGAGAGGCTCCCCGGGAGTTCACGCTGACCCTGCTGCCCGGCGGGACGATCACGACCCGGTTCAAAATAGGTCTGTACGAAGATCTGGGCGTGACGGTGGCGGGCGGGAAGTCCCTGACGGAGGAGTTCTATCTGGGACAGAAACGGACGGTGAGCGTGTCAGGATTCGCCGGGACGGCGGTCAAGTACGCCGCCGTGCAGGAGAAATGCGGCGCCAGCCCGTCGGCGGCGAAAAACGCGAACGTGCAGTGGAAACCAGGACTGACCGGCGCTTTTCCTTCCTGTGCGGTGGACGGTGCCGGCCGGGTCGTGTTGGACGTGGGTAATCATGCGTACGACGCGCAGACCTATACGGGAGCGCTGGATGTCTATGCCTTTTATCCGAACCGCTTCCAGGCACTGCATACCGGTTGGGCTTCCAAAAACGGGAAGATCGTTTTCTTCTCGGAAGACTGGCTGAACGATTCGATGGAAGTGGAGTTGCGGATCAGTGAGCCGAAACTGGTCGTGCCGGGCAGCAGCAAGAACTATTATCTTCCCATAGACGGCAGCGAGGTGGCTACGGATTACGGGTATTTCGACTATGCCGGGACGACGCGCCTGGACGCGTCCGATTTCGATGCGACCTTGCTCTCTTCGCTGTTGCAACTGGCTCTGGTACCGACTTCCGGAGAGCTGGCGACCACTTTCGGCGATTGTTTTTCGATGGACTTCTCCGGTCGGGCCTATGTCAGCAAAACGCAGTCCGGGAGCGCCAGGATGGAAGATCTGGCGTATGCGAGCGCTTCCGGGAGGACCACCGGGAACGGAAAGTTCCGCTTGCGGAATCCCGTGCTGACGGACCTGTATCCCGGGGCGGGGCAGTTCAACTTTTATGTGTCCCGGCTTTCGATCGTCAGTTTTGCTTTCTACAAGACCGGAACCAACAACGTCCAACAGGACGGCGGTGCGAACACGGTCACGGTCGATTATCTGTTCCAGCCGGACGACAGTAACGAGATCTTCCGCCGTTTCGGCGTCAAAATGAACTACCTCTTCACAAACGGTAATATGGACGCCATCAGCTGGAGCCGGAGCGGAACGGCCAGTACCTATTCCTGCTCCCGGTCGTCCACGGTGGTGCAGCCTGTAATTGATTATGAAGTAAGCCGTTATGATACGGGATCCGGTGGAGAGATCCATTGGATGTACTACGAAGACCGGCAGACGATGTCAGTCGGTTCGGAACCTGTGCCAGGCGGGCTGGTGGTTCCGTACGGGGAGCAGGTGGTGACCGGAACCTACAGGAACAAGTGGGACGGCCGGGAGTTCTCGGCGACGCTGTCTTTCGAGCTCAAACACCAGATCGGGTATTGTACGTTCATCGGAGCGTGGGCGAACCGGAACGCTACGGTGTACCTTGTTCCGCACAAAGGTGCGAAATACCTGGAGCAGATAGGCTCGCGTGTGAGTGCAAGCCAGCGGGCCTGGATGCGGAAAGTGCTGGGCCAAAGCGAGATCACCGGGACGGCGCATCCGGACAATACCAGTTTCGGTTACTGCATGTACCAGAAATCGTATGGCGTCGGAGATTACTACGTGTACAAAACGACGGTGCCGATCCCAGCCTCCAACCTGGATGTCCGCTACGTTCCGAACTACAGCAGCGCCACGGCATGGAGTGCGGCGGCCCTTCAGTCATATCTCAGTTCCGGCCTGAGCATCTATGGCGGGACTTTGTCCGTTTCTTTTCCGGCGCTGGACCACGTTGTCACGACCACGGGTTCAAATCGGGCGCAGATGGACAAACGGGGCGTGTTCATTTCCGGTGGCGATTCTTTCTGAGGTGTTCCCCGATTAGGTAAAATCAATTATCTTTGTCCATCGATATGAACCATCAACCTGCATACCTGGACCGCGTGTCGCTGCTGGTGGGCGAGGACGTACTTGCCCGGCTGGGCGAGGTGCGCGTGCTGCTTTTCGGCGTGGGCGGCGTGGGGAGCTGGTGCGCCGAGGGGCTGGTCCGCTCGGGTGTGCGGCACCTGACGCTCGTGGACGCCGACGTGATCAGCGAGAGCAACGTCGGCCGCCAGCTGATGGCGACGCCGCGCACGGTGGGGCAGGTGAAGGTGGAGGCGCTGCGCGAGCGCCTGCTGGAGATTGCGCCGGATGCGCAGATCGAGACCTCGCAGAAGATTTTCACGGCCGAGACGGCCGGGGAATTCGCGATGGAGGAGTACGACTACATCCTGGACGCCATCGATTCGCTCAAGGACAAAGGGGAGCTCATTCTGCGGGCGACGCGCACGCCCGCCGTGTTCTTCTGCGCGATGGGGGCGGCCCTGAAAGTCGATCCCACGCAAGTGCGCGTGGGCGAATTCTGGAACGTCCGCGGATGCCCGTTGGGCGCCGCCCTCCGCAAGAAGTTCAAGCAGAACCATACCTGGCCGGGTCACAAGTTCCGCTGCGTCTATGACGAGGAGGTGCTGCCCAACCGGGGCGGCGTGGGCGATGCCGAGACGGACTTGTTCAACAAGGCGCAGATCAACGGTTCGCTGGCGCACATCACGGCCATCTTCGGCATGACGCTGGCGGGCCTGGTCATCAACGACGTCTATCACAAAATCGCCGGCTGATGGAGGCACTGGATATCCGGAAAGGGGAACAGGTGGCCGTCGTGGGCCCGAACGGCTCCGGCAAGAGCCGCCTTGCGGCCGCATTCGCCGGCCGGAGCGGCGCGAAATACATTACTTTCCGCGATTCCTACGGGAGCTACGGCGACCGTAATTTCTTCATGCAGCAGCGCTGGAACCTCTTCACCCTGGAGAACGACCCGCCCTCGGTGGATGGCCGGCCCCTGGTGACGCTCTCCTCGGGAGAACTGCGCAAGTACCAGCTCGACCGCGCCCTGCAGGGCGGACCGGAATACCTCGTGATCGACAACCCCTATATCGGCCTCGATCCGCAGGCGCGTAAGCTCCTGACCCGCAGGCTGACCGAACTGGCGGCCACGACGACGCTGGTGCTGGTGCTCTCCCGCGTGGCGGAGATCCCGCCCTTCATCACGCACGTCATTCCCGTCGCGGACGGGAAAGCGGGGGAGAAAATGCCGCTGGAGGCGTATCAGGACGTGGTTCTGCCGCCGGCCGTGATCCGCATGCGCGGGGTGACCATCCGCTACGGCGAGCGCGTCATCCTGGACAGCCTGGACTGGACGGTACGGCAGGGGGAGCACTGGGCGCTGACCGGGGCGAACGGCAGCGGCAAGACGACGCTCCTGAGCTTGATCTGCGCCGACAATCCGATGGCGTACGCCTGCGATATCGAGCTGTTCGGCCGGCCTCGAGGAAGCGGGGAGACCATCTGGGACATCAAGCGCAACATCGGCTTCGTCAGTCCGGAGCTCCACCGGGCCTTCCAGGTGGACGCATCCGCGCTGGATATCGTAGCCAGCGGCCTGTTCGATACCGAGGGGCTCTTCCGGCATCCTTCGCCGGAGCAGTACGCCTGCGCGCGGCGCTGGATGTCCGAATTCGGCATTGATTCATTCGCCGAAAGGCCTTTCCTGCAGCTCTCCAGCGGGGAACAGCGCCTGTGCCTCGTGGCGCGCGCCTTCGTCAAGGATCCGCCGCTCTACGTGCTGGACGAGCCGCTGCATGGCCTCGACGGTGCGCAGCACCTGCACGTCAAGACCCTGCTGGACCGCTTCTGCGGCGCTCCCGGCAAGACCCTGCTCATGGTCACGCACTATCCCGAGGAATATCCCGCCTGCATCGACCACAGCCTGACATTGTAATTCAAGTGCAGGAGACGTCCTGAAATTCTGCAGACTACCTGCAAATTCGGGCTATTTTGCTGGAGAAGGTCCACGGTTTGGACCGCTTCCCGCATTCCGACTAATCTGTTGGAAATAGTTTCCGATATATTTCCGCTTTTTGCTGCAGAGGTGATGGATAAGCGCGGGAAGTGGAAGGCATGCGGTAGAAGCGGATGATACGGTGTCCAATCGTGAGATCAATGCTGCCTCCGATTGGTGGGATGGGACAGTTAAAGGACTGAGCGATGACTTCTGTGGCTTTCTGGCCTGTTGTGACCAAGGTTTTGCATGAGGGAATCCGTGCAAGAAGCGCCGGGATGTCGGTAGGGGTGACAACTTCCAGATAAGCGTCGGAAGCGTTGTCCTTCAAACGACGAACCTCGCATGCGGTGTCGTAGAAGGCAAGGCCATGCTCTGTACAGAAGGCTCGGATGGCTGCCTCGTCGAAGCGCTTCGACGCCGGGATGCAGAAATGATCTTTATCGCCGAAATGGATCAGTCCCATGATGCGCCAGAAATCATTAATCCAATTCGGATAATAGAACGGAATGCTCCAGCGGTGCGGCTGGGGCGGGAAACTGCCCAGAAAGAGGATGCTCGCTTTTTTCGGCAGGAAGGGCTCGAATGGATGTTTCTCGGTCATGTGATTCAAGCAAAAATACATATTTATGGAACAATATAAAAGGAAAACAGCAAATGGCATCTTTTTACTTACGTCCGGGCACCTTGAACATGGACTTTGGTTCCGGGAGGAAGAAGATTTCAAAGTAGCTATGAATTACGTCGCCATACAAGCCGTTTGTTTTCCGGAGGTAATCGTGTTGGCTTTTGTCTTGATGTCCAACCACGTTCATTTCGTGCTGAAAGGAAGGCGCGATGAGGTCGTTGCATGTATCTCACATTTTAAACAAAGGTACGCTCTCTATTATTGCAGAAAATATGGAATCAGGGAATTCCTCCGACGAAATGCTTTGGATGTACAACCGATTCCGGCTGAAGATGAGGCGGTCGAAAGAACAATAGCTTATGTGCAAATGAACTGTGTAGCAGCTAATATCTGTTCGCATCCGAGTCAGTATCCGTGGGGAACCGGAAGTACTTTTTTCAACCCTGTTAAAATTGCGGGGAAGGAACTGGGAGAGTACTCCGCCCGAGCCCGTGGACGACTGATGCATAGTGACTGCGACAAACTGCCGGACAAATGGAAACTACCCGTTGATGGATTTATTTTTCCGGTTGAATATGTGGACGTCAAATACGTAGAGATGCTTTTCCGAAGCCCCAAACGTTATAATTATTTCTTGAACAATTCTTCTAAAGCCAGGAAACGGTTTGAAACTTCTGACGATCATCTCCCCGCATTCAGAGATCAGACCATTTTGTTTTCAATACCGGATTTATGCCGCAGCCTCTTCCATAAGAATTCTTTCAATGAACTACATGGGGACGAGCAGATAGAATTTGTCAAGCAAATTCGCTTCCGCTTTAGTGCCGATGCCAATCAAATTGCGCGTGTCTGTGGTATTTCGTATGCCGAAGCGGCGCGCCTGCTGGACGGTGTCTAAATAATTCGTTGCGGGAGGCGGTCCAGAAAATGGACCACTTCCTGCAAAATAGGCCATATTTGCTGGTGGTCTGTTAGTTTTTGGGACGTCTCCCGCACTTCGTCACGCGGATTATTACGCCAGGACGGCGTCAGCGAGCGCTTCCAGGGCAGGAATGTCGGAAGGCTGCATGCGGCTGCGTATGGTGACCTTGTCGCCAATGATCTCGACGTCCTTCATTGCGGAGAGCATTTCCGTCATCACGCGGCCGGCGGACGGCGCCCAGCTGCCGTTCTCGATGACGGCGGCACGGCGTTTCTGCCAGCCCTTGATCTGCAGGTGCCAGAGAAAATCGAACATCGGCGGGAAGAGCCCGGCGTCGTAGGAAGACGCGGCGACGACCAGCGTGCCGTAGCGGAACGCGTCTTCGATGGCTTCCGCGAGGTCGTCGCGGGTCAGGTCGGACGTAGCCACCTTCGGGCAGCCCTTCGCGCGGAGGATCTCCGCGAATTTCTCAGCCGCTTCGGCCGTGCCGCCGTGAATGGAGGCGTAGGCGACGAACACGCCCGGCGTCTCCACGCCGTAGCTGCTCCAGATGCCGTAGAGGCGCAGGGCCTCCGCGAGCGTGTCGCGCAGCATCGGGCCGTGCAGCGGGCAGATGGTCTGCACGCCCATCGGGCCCACCTTCGCGAGCACGCGCTGCACCTGCGGGCCGTATTTGCCGCAGATGTTGAAATAGTAACGGCGTGCCTCGCAGGCCCAGTCGTAGTCCGGCGTGCACCAGAAACCGCCAGTCTGCTCCAGGGCGCCGAACTTGCCGAAGGCGTCGGCGCTGAAAAGTACTTTCTCCGTCTCTTCGAAACTCATCATGACCTCCGGCCAGTGGACCATGGCGGCTGCCACGAAGCGAAGCGTGTGCGCGCCGAGCGGCAGCGTGTCACCCTCGTTCACGGCGCGGGTGCGGCCTTCCAGTTTCGCGCCCGGGAAGAACTGCGGAAGCATCTTGAGCGCGATGGCGCTCGCGACCAGGGTCATCTCCGGATACTTCTCCAGCAGCGCCGCGGCAC
>JAFXUS010000039.1 GCA_017535125.1 Bacteroidales bacterium
ATGGACAGACAGTTCTCGAAGGCGCCGATGCCGGTTATCTCCAGTTCGGAGCCGTTCACGTTCACCCGTGCGCCCAGTTTCCGGGCGGCGGCGAGGGCCGATTCGTTGTCCCCGCAGGGGGAATAGCCGGTCAGGTGCGAGGTGCCCTGGGCGAGCGCGGCGGCGATGATCGCCCGCTGCGCGAAACTCTTGGACGCCGGCATCTCCAGCGTATCGTCCGTGCCGATGAAACGGAAGTTGCCGTACACGGCTTCGTCCATTTCGGCGGCGGTCCACTGGCCCGGGGCCGTGGCCTCTTCCGCCGTGAGGCAGGCGTAAGTGAAAGGAGCGCCCTGCTTGAGGGCTTCCAGTCGGGACTCCCGGCCTTCCGGCCCCATGCAGAAAGCCACGAGCGTACCGGGCACGGCCTCGCGGTAGAGGGCCATCACACGGTCTGCATCGGCCTTGCAGGTGGCCGTGGTTACGATCTTGACCACTTCGCCCCCGAAGCGGCGGCCTTTCTCCAGCAGGGACAGCAGCGTGGCTTCCGGCGGCGTTCCTTCGAAATCGTGGAACGAGCGGATGAGCATCGTGCCGTATTCCTGGCAGGCCTGGCGGATCTTGCGGCCCATCATGGGCGGCGCCTCCACTTCCAGGTCCACGTATTTGGCGCCGGCCTCGATGGCCTTGAGCAGCTGGTTCTCGGCGAGTTCCTCGGCCGGATTGCGGCCCTTGCGCGGCTGGGAGGCATAGAGTCCCTGTTCGGAGAGCACCTTGCCGGCATCGTCCAGCAGGTCGCCTTCCGCGGCGACGCGCTGCGCGAGGCTGGCGATCCGGCACGTCGCGATGAGCGGCACGTCAGACTGCGTAAAGAGCTCTTCGATCTCCTCCTCGTCCAGGTCGCAGAGGTCCAACCGGATCTCCGCCATCTCCACTTCCCCGCTTTCCAGGATCTCGAGGATCTCCTCCAGCGTCTTGTCTTGTATGGATGTACAAATCATAATGTCAATGCTTTAAGCGCCTCGTCAATGGTCAGGTCACGGATGAGGACGGAGCCGATGCGCTCCGCGAGGACGAAGTGCACGAGGGAACCCTCGGCCTTCTTGTCCTTGTCCATCGCGCTGGCGAGAGTTTCCACCGGGTAGGAGCACTGCACGGGGAGGCCGGCGGCGGAAAAGTCCGCCGTCAGGCGGGCCTCCAGGCCGGCCGACACGCCCAGCGCGTCGGAGAGCCGGGCGGCGAGGACGATGCCCATCGCGACGGCTTCGCCGTGCGTGATGTCGTCCCCGCGCCGCATCGCCTCGTGCTCGATGGCGTGGGCGAAGGTGTGGCCCAGGTTGAGCTTCCGGCGTTCGCCGGCCTCGAACGGGTCGCGCGAGACGATGGCGGCTTTCACACCGGCAGCGGCGAGCGCGAGCTCCTGGAGCTCGGCCGCGGCGCCGCCTTCGGCCAGCCAGCGCACGGCGCGGCCGTAGTGGTCGTCTTCGTTCTCGATGAGGAAAGTCTTCAGCAGCTCCGCCGCCCCGGACAGGAAGTCCCGGCGCGGCAGCGTGCGCAGCGCATCCGCGCACACGAACGTGAAAACAGGCTGGACGATCACGCCCAGCATATTCTTGTAGTCGTCGAAATTCACCCCGGTCTTGCCGCCCACGGCCGCATCGACCTGGGCGAGCAGGGTGGTCGGGACATTCGCATACCGCACGCCGCGCTTGTAGATGGACGCAGCGAATCCCGCCAGGTCGGTCGTGATGCCGCCGCCGACGGCAAGCACCAGCGCCTTCCGGGACGCCCCCGCCTCCAGCAGCGAACCGACGATCAGAAGGACCGTGTCCATGGACTTGTCCTCCTCGGACGTCTCGATGGCGATGCTTCCGCGCGTGCCGGGCGCGGCCTCGATCACCTCGGCCGCCACCTCCGCCGCGTTCGCGTCGTAAACGACGAACACTTCGGGCTCATCCGCCACGAGCGGGGCGATTTCCCCCAGCCTTTCGCGGCCGACCACCCTGCCGGCCGGCTTCCCATCGACGGTAACGATATACTCCTTCTTCATAAGATTACAAAGATACGGGAAATATTTTGCAAAAACCGGAAATTACGGTAAATTTGCAGTCCGTCTCTCCCGAGACCATCCCCTGCCCGGATGGCGGAATTGGTAGACGCGCTGGACTCAAAATCCAGTGTCCCTTAAAGACGTGCGGGTTCGAGCCCCGCTCTGGGCACGCAAAAAAGACCGCCGCGAGCGGTCTTTTTTGGTGCCCAGATGGGCCCTTCCACCCCCCGCCGCTGCGCGGCTGCCCCCGAGGGGGCGACTGGGGGAAGACCCCCAGACCCCCTCCCGTCACCGTTTTCCCGTTGCGCTGACGATTTTCCGTTTTTCGACCGCACGCGTGCTTGCATAGGTCCAGTCGATGGACCAATACGGGCACCTCTCGGGGAAACAAGAGAAGAATCTGACTCGCAGCACGTGGCAAGTGACAAAAACGGCCTGTTTTGTTCCCTCCGGAATGCTCCATGATCTGCACCCCAAAATTTGGACACTACTATTATGAGGTAAATGAAAAAGAATGAGAATTACCCGAAGTATGTCCAGGCGATGCACATGCTTGATGAAGGCAAGAGTGTAAGATCTGTATGCAGATCCTTGCACACAGA
>JAFXUS010000040.1 GCA_017535125.1 Bacteroidales bacterium
AACTACCGCTCCACGCAGGTCATCGTGGACGCCGCCAATTCGCTGATCGCCCACAACGAGGGGCGCATCCCCAAGGAGTGCTACGCCGTGGGCGAGGACGGGGAGCCGATCCGCCTGCTGAAGGCCTATACCGAGACGGAGGAGGCCGTGATGATCGTTTCCGAGATCCTGGAGCGCATGCGGACGGCGCGGGCGCAGTATCAGGATTTCGCCATCCTGTACCGCACCAACGCGCAGTCGCGCGCCCTGGAGGAGCAGCTCCGCCGGCGCAACATCCCCTACATGATCTACTCGGGCAATTCCTTCTTCGACCGCGCCGAGGTGAAGGACATGATGGCCTATTTCAAGCTGGTGGTCAACCCGCGCGACGACGAGTCGTTCCGCCGGGTGGTCAACAAGCCCGCCCGCGGCATCGGCGACAAGGCGCTGGAGGCCGTCGAGGCTGTGGCGCACCAGCAGGGCTGGCCGCTCTTCCAGGCGGCGCGCGAGGTGCCCAAGGTGCAGCCGTTCTGCGAAATGATCGCGAAGCTGTCCGTGCTCGTCCGGACGACGGACGCCTGGGAGCTGGCGAAGAAGATCGCCGACGACAGCGGCCTGTACGCCTTCTACAAGCTGGATACGTCCATCGAGGGCCTGTCCCGCGTGGCGAACCTGGACGAGCTCATCAACAGCGTGGCGCAGTTCGTCGAGGAGCGCAAAGAGGAGGCCGAAGATTATGCCGCCGAGGGCGGTGAGGTGGGGGTTTTCACCCTGGACGACTTTCTGGAGAACGTCTCCCTGCTGAGCAACGTGGACGTGACGGAAGACGAGGATACGAACAACAAGGTGGCGCTGATGACGGCCCATTCTTCCAAGGGCCTCGAGTTTCCGTACGTGTTCGTGGCGGGCATGGAGGAGAATCTCTTCCCGAGCGCGTCGATGCTCTCCGCCAAGCCGGAGATCGAGGAAGAGCGGCGGCTCTTCTACGTGGCCATGACGCGGGCCAAGAAGGCCGTCCGGCTGTCGTACGCCGGGACGCGCATGCGCAACGGCAAGCACGAGTCCAACGCGCCGTCGCGTTTCCTGAAGGAGATCGACCCGCGCTATATCGAGAATCCGCTGGAAGCTGAAGATTTTGATAATTCCGGCGTTACTCACGAATGGGGTGGCTTCGGTTCGAGATTTACCGGAGGTCGGTTGAACCGCTTCGGAACAGGCAATGGCTCCTACGGGCAATCCTCCGGGGTTCAGTACGAGCGTCGCGGTACTTCGCCCCAGAGCCGGCCTGCCTCCGAGCGAGTTCGGCCTGCGGCCTCATCCTTCCCACAGCCTGCGGCTGCGGGCCCCTCCCATTTACGATTCGGACAAGGCCGAATCGATCCGAATTCTCACCCCCTGCGCCCCCTCAAGGGGGATGGCCGGATATCCGCTGACGCGGACCGGCGCCCACGCACCAATCAGCCAGGGACAAACGTGTCTCCGGCCGAGAGAGCACTTTCAGATGTAAACTTCGTAGGGGTGCCGATGACGGAGTTGCGGGAAGGGCAGCGCATCGAACACAATCGATTCGGCTTCGGAACCATCCTGGAACTCTCCGGCCGCGTCCCCGAAATGAAAGCCAAAATCCGCTTCGACGACCACGGCGAGAAGCTCCTGCTCCTCAAATACGCCAAGATCCGCCCGGCGGATTAGGAAATTCTTTTGTATCTTAGCAGTCATGAAACTGAAAGAAATCATCGCCGCGCTGGAGCGGCTCGCCCCGCTGCGGCTGCAGGAAGAGTGGGATAATTCGGGCCTGCAGGTCGGCTTCCCGGAAGCGGAAGTCGGCCGCGTGCTGGTCTGCCTGGATATTACGGAAGGAATTGTCGATGAGGCGGTTGCGAAAGGATGCAACATGATCGTTTCGCACCATCCGCTGCTCTTTAAGGCCCTCCGCCAGGTCTCCGACGCCACCTACCAGCAGCGCTGCGTGGTGCGCGCCCTGTCGGCCGGCATCTCCATCTACTCCGCGCACACCAGTCTGGACAACGCCCCCGGCGGCGTCAACCATAAGATCGCCGAATTGCTGGGGCTGCAGAACCTCCGCTGGCTCTCTCCGCTGGACGGCGAGGATGCGGGGTCCGGCCTCCTGGGCGAACTGCCCCGGCCGGAGAAGGACGCCGACTTCCTGGCGCGCGTGAAGCGCAGCTTCGGCGTGCAGTGCCTGCAGCATTCCGCCCTCGACGGGCGGGAAATCCGCCGCGTGGCCCTGTGCGGTGGGGCAGGCGCCTTCCTGCTGGGCGACGCCGTCCGCGCCGGAGCCGACTGCTTCCTGTCCGGCGAATTCCATTATCACGACTATTTCGAGAACGGCGGCGTGCTGCTTGCGGAACTCGGACACTACCAGAGCGAACAGTTCACGCAGGATCTCCTGCTGGAATACCTGACGACCAACTGTCCCGGCCTGAAAGTCGTCAAGACCGCAATTGACACCAACCCCATCCACTATGACAGATAATTATTTCGAAGATAAATTCTATGAGGATTTCGTGGCGGCATGCTACCAGGTGGACCGCCGGAAGATCCTCCGCCCCGCAGCATTCCTTGACCTGGCCCAGCACATGGCCGTTTTCGGCGCCGACAAGCTCTCGTTTGGCGACGCCCAGCTCGGCCCCTACGGCTGCACCTGGGTACTGGCGCGGCAGCACGTCCGTTTCGAGCGTCCCGTGATGCACAAGGAGCCCTGCAAGATTCTGACATGGCACAAGGGCATGCAGGGCATCTATTTCATCCGCGACTACCAGATTCTGGGTGCTGACGGCCGGCCGGCCGTCAATTCCACCAGCTCGTGGGTGGTGATGAACATCGCCGAGCGCCGCCTGGTCCGCGGGGATTTCCTGTCGGAAATCGTCTCCACGGAGCCGCAGAGCCGGGACTTCGCCATCGAGGAGCAGGCCGGCAAGGTGGCCGTGCCGCGCGGGGCGGAACTTTCCCTGATCGGCACGCACAAGGTGCTCTACTCCGACGTGGATTACAACCAGCACGCCAACAACGTCAAATACACCGTCTGGGCGATGGACGCCCTGCCGGAGGAGCTGGTCAACGAAAAGATGGTCAAGGAGTTGACGATCAATTTCACCCGCGAGGCGCGGCCCGGCGAGACCGTCGAGCTGTGGCATGTCACGGATGCCGACGGCGCCCACATAATCGAGGGGCGCACGGACGATCACCAGGTGTTTATCGAACGGCTGCTTTTTGAGTAGTCGTTCTGGTCCTTACACTTTGTCCGGCTCGGCCGGAACTTATTTCATCCAGCGGTCGAGCCAGTCGTAGAAGACGCGGTGCCAGTAGAGGGAGTTCTGCGGCTGGAGGATCCAGTGGTTCTCCTCCGGGAAGACCACCAGCTTGGACGGAACTCCCATCATCTGGGCGGCGTTGAAGGCCGCCATGCCCTGCTCATAAGGGATGCGGTAATCCATCATGCCATGGATGCAGAGGATGGGCGTATGCCACTTGGTGACCATGGAGGAAGGGGAGTTGGCGTAGTGGCGCTGGGCCTTGGCCGTAGAGGCGTAGGGCGCGCCGGCCTGCTGCATGCCACCGAAGGTGACGCCGTCGCCGGCGGGGCCCATCTTGCCGGGCTCATAGGCATACTCCGTCAGGCCGCCGTTGTCCCAGTTGGCGAACCACATTTCCTCAGTGGTGTACCAGAGCTGCTTCTCATCGAAGATGCCGGCGTGCGCGATGAAGCAGTCATACAGGTCGCCGTGCAGGCCTTCCAGCATATAGGCGGAATAGCCGCCGTAGGAGGCACCCACGCAGGCAAGTTTATTCACGTACGGCTGGTTCTTGATCCAGCGGCCCGCGCTCAGGTAGTCCTGCATGTTGAGGCCCGGATAGTCTCCGGAGATCTGCTCCTTCCATGCCTGGCCGAAGGCGGTCGTGCCGCGGCGGTTGGGGAGGATGACCACATAACCCTGCTGGGCCATCAGGCGGTAGCACCAGCGGTAGCTCCAATCCTGGGAATTGCTGCCCTGCGGGCCTCCGAGCACGATTTCAATGGCCGGATACTGCTTGGACGGGTCAAACTGCGGGGGATAGAGAACCCAGCAGAGCATCTGCTGACGGTCCACGGTCTCCACCCACACGCGCTCGTCCTTGACGTCGGACAGCTGGCCGATGATGTGCTGGTTCTCGTCGGTGAGCTGCGCAAAGGTCACGCCGGAGGCAGTAATCTTCACGGACACCAGCTCCGTGGGGAACTTCAGGCAATAGTAGGACGCGAGCAGCTCCACGCCGTCCGCACGGTCGAGAACCGCGAAGGGGGAGAAGAAGTCGAAATTCCAGTCGGGGGCGGTGATGCGCTGCACGTCGCCCGTCAGGTCGGCGCAGAAGAGCGCCTGGATGCCTTCGCCCACGAGGGCGTTGAAGAAAAGTTCGTCGTTGTGCCAGACCAGGCCGGCCACGTCGTGGTCGAAGTACGGCAGCAGTTCGCGGACGTTCTGTACGAGAATGCCTGCGTTCTCATTTTCAGGAAGTTGTACGTCGCAGACGTACAACCTCTGACGGTCGGCTTCATAGCCGTCGCGGGCCATGGAGATCCAGGCGATGTGGCGGCCGTCGGTGCTCCAGACGGGATCGGTGTCGTAGCCGCCGTCCGTCTTCACGTCGATCGTCGCGCCGGTCAGGACGTCATAGATGTAGATGCTGGTATTGGTGCTGAACGCATATTGCTTGCCCGTCTTCTTCCGGCAGGAATAGACGATGTGTCGGTTGTCCGGCGCCCAGTCCAGCTGCTCCACGCCGCCGAAGGGCTCGGTGGGCAGCTCGAAGAGTTCCTCCGTGCCGAGGATGTCCACGGAGTTCTCCGGGGTGATCTTCGCCTTGCCCAGCGGGGCCACGTAGCTGCGCGGCACCTCGGTCACCCAGTGGTCCCAGTGGCGGTACATCAGGTCCTCGGTCGCGTAGGCCTGCGCCTTGCCGAGGTCGTCGTATGCGTCCGCAGGCTGCTGCAGGGCCGTATTCTTGATGCTGCTCACATAGATGACCTGCTGCTGGTCGGGGGAGAGCTTGAAGTCGCTGATGCCGTTCGGCACGTCGCTCAGCTGCACGCGCTTGCCGAGCTGGTTGCCCTTCAGGGCTGCCTTCCAGAGCTGTCCGCCCTGCAGGAAATAGATGCTCTTGCCGTCCAGCGACCAGCGGGCGCCGTTCACGCTTTTCGCGTAGCGGGTCAGCTGGACCTTGCCGGTGCCGTCCGGGTTGCAGAGGAACAGGTTGCGGCAGCTGCGGTTGTCCGCGATGGAGGTATAGGAGACGCCGTAGAGGATCTTGCTCCCGTCAGGGGAGAGCTGGGGGTCGGACAGGCGGCCGAGCGCAAGCAGCGTCTCGGGCGTCATCACGCCGTTCTCGATCTGGATCTCGGACGGGCCGACATAGCCGCTGTCCTCTTTCTTTGCACAACTGATAGCCATGATAAGACAGGTAATTGCGATAATGGTGCGTTTCATGCGATCGTTCGTTTTAGCTGACAAAGATAATATTTTTTCTCGGGACAGGAAGTGCGACTGATCAATGTCAATAATTGGCATTTTTCATTATCTTTGCGAAGAAACGGACAGGAATACCATGGATCAACCCAAAGTGGCGCGGATGCTGCGCCTGATGCAGTTGCTCGCGAGCAACGTGAATTACAGCATCGACGAACTGATGGACAAGCTGGAGATGTCCCGGCGCACCATCTACCGTTATATCGATACCTTCAAGGAGGCCGGCTTTGCCGTGCAGAAGGTGGGCTCCGGCGGCACCGTCTATAAGCTTGCCACACTCAAGAGCTCGCAGATGGATCTGTCCAAGATCGTCTATTTCTCCGACGAGGAGGCGTATGTGGTGAACCGGCTCATCGACCGGCTGGACGACACCAACACGATGAAGCAGGGCCTGAAGCGCAAGCTGACAGCGGTTTACGATGCCACCAACATCGGCAATTACGTGGACCGGAAGTCGAATTCCGCCAACATCGAGGCGCTGGCGGAGGCCATCCGGGAGAAGAAGGTGGTCCTGCTGAAGGATTATGCTTCTTCGCATTCCGGCACGACCAAGAATTACCGCGTGGAGCCGTTCAAGTTCAACACGAACTACATCGATTTCTGGGCGTACGACCTGGCGGCCGGAATGAACAAGTGTTTCAAGGTGTCGCGCATCGAGGACGTCGTGCCGCTGGAGGAGTCCTGGCAGTGCGAGAATGCCCACTCGGCCGACCCGACGGACGTTTTCCGCATGCATGGGGGCGAGCCCGTCCACGTGCGCCTGCAGCTGGACTATGTCGCGAAGAACCTTCTGGTGGAGGAGTATCCGCTCGCGGAGCAGGGGCTGACGCTGCAGAAGGACGGCAGCTGGCTCTGGGAGGGCGATATCTATCGCCTCGAGGGTGTCGGCCGCTTCGTCCTCGGCCTCTCCGACCATGTCCGCATCCTCGAAGGCGAACCCCTCAAAGCCTTCCTTCGGAATCAGGCCCAAGCTATCTTATCTGCTTAGCCTTTCCGTCATTCGCCGGCTTGACCGGCGAATCTCCTGCAACTTTTTTATTCTGTGTCAATAGTTGACACTTTGTGCCTATATCTTTGCACCAGAAAACAAAACAACAAAGATATGGAACAGCTTAACTTCGCCCCCGCCGTCGCCGCCGAAATCCTCGCCCTGATCGAAGATCTCGACCTCGAACTCGTCACCACAAATAATACATATTCTGTTTAAAGTAGAATTATTTGTAATTTCCTGGAAAACAGCTATCTTTGCACTAGCTTATGAAGTTAGAGGGCACCACGGTGCACCTCCTTGCAGGAATCCGAAAGGGTTCCTGTATTTTTTATGGATACAGATCTATGACTCCGTCTCCGTCATATATCCATACTTCTTTTATTTGTGCATTGATATTTAGTCTTAAACGAACATTTCTGATAATCTGGCGAATAGATACGCCGTCTCTGTTGTCTAAGATAAT
>JAFXUS010000001.1 GCA_017535125.1 Bacteroidales bacterium
ATACGAATAATTTGTTAGTGGTTGGGAGGCACCCCGTGAGGGCTGCCTCCCATTTTATTTACCCTAGTCACTTTAGCCTATCCCGTCCACTACTGTGGGGGAAAACACCCACAGTAGCCAGAGGTTGCGCAAAAGGTGATGAAATTATTTTTGATTTCGATTTGGAGAAAAGGAAAACTTACTATATTTGCAGTGCGGGGAGAAATAACCGCTGAAACCAGTCTGCGAAACTGGGGAGATACAGGGACCAGGGATTATTCCTTGGTCCTTTTGTGTAGAGACCCCGCAATGAAGAAATACACATCATTGAGCAGATAACCTTGACTATTGAGAATCCACTTGGAGTATCGGTCTATTTGTGTCATTTTCAACACAGCGGCATGATCCGTAATACAAGCCATGCCGCCCTGTCGAAAGGCTTTGCAGGCATTAGCGGCTATTATATCTGCTGATTCAGGGCTCTTTACATCAATGAAGATACCAGGTTCTATCATGATGTCCGGCGTTTTACCGTTTTCCGTACTCAGTCCCAAAGAATGACGCAGGGTTTTCTCCTGTGCATTGATCTCCGGAAGAAGAAATACTGGGCCATTCTTTTCTTGCGCCAGAGCCTTTGCTACATCCAGAACCCGACCGTAGTCTTCTGCCGCTTCAGACTTGATCAGGTGCTTCAATACTACTGCTGCTCCATTTTCATACACCGTGATAAATTGCTCCTCCAGCGGTCGGGAATAGATTTCCTTCCGCTCCTGCAATGTACATTTTCTTCTACCATCTCGCATAATGGGCACAGGCAGGCAAATATGAAAACAGATCCTCGCAAGAACAAGAATCTGAAAAAATCGTAAGCTAGAAATTGTGATATTTTTCAGCCCGGCGGAATAATACTCCATTTCTGGGATGAAAGCGAGGTAGAAAAAATGGGAGGCAGCCCTTTACGGGTTGCCTCCTTTTTATCCCACTGTAGGTCTGGTCTTACAGCGCCTTGATCTGCTCCTCGGTGAGGCCGGTCACTTGCGCGACAACATCCTGCCCCAGCCCCATCGCCAGCATTCGTCGGGCTATTTCAATGGCCTGCTCCTCTCTGCCTTCCTCTCTGCCTTCTTCTCTACCTTCTTCTCTACCCCTTTCCAGGCCCTTCTGCTCAGCGAAATCTAGCGTGTTCTTATAATCCCACTTCTGCTTCATCGAGGCAATGTACTTCTCTTGCTCCTCGAAGGACATATTTGCAAATTCGGCCTGTTCCATAAAATCTGTAAAATACGGGTCATCCCATAATTCGGGTTCTTCCACAAATGTAGGTAAATTCTTCATCATCCACAAGAAACGCTCTTCGAAGGTCTCGCATTCTTCTTTGGCCTTATTGAAACGTTCCACTTCCATGAAGGCAAAACGCAGCGCTGTGCTCATTTGTTCATGCGTCTCGTCCTCGCGGAGCGAGAACTTGTGAATAAAGCGCGAGAGGTCGGCTTTGTCCGGCTCCAGATGGCGAATGTCGAAGTTCAGGAAACCAAGGAAAAAAACGGGTTTGAAGTCGTAATTCCATTCTCCTGACTGGGCTTTGTGGGAAATGGTACGGGAGGAGTAGAAGATTGCCCGCTCCATAAAGAATGGCTGATCGGCAAGCTGCACTTCAATAATAAACGAATGCCCGTCCTGGGTATCGCAGTGCATGTCGAAGATCGCCTTCCGCTCTTGCTCGGTCTGACCGAGCTGTTCGCTCTCCCGGATATCAATATCTACGATCTCCAAGCCGAAGATGGCATTGAGCGGGCGGATAATGAGTTGCTTGTGGCCGGATTCCTTGAAGATTTTCTTGAATCCGTAGTCGACCATCGGGTCGATGTACTTGATAGTTGTTTGCTGTGACATATACAAGAGTTTTAAGTTTCCTGCAATGTCGGCAAAAATGCAATACAGGGCTGTGTGGATCGTATTTTTTACTCTCCTACCCCTTTAGATTGAAAAGAGGTTGACGAATTTTTGGAGATTCCGGGTCAAGCCCGGAATGACGACAGAGGTGCATGGAAGGACGGAAAAGGAACTCGGGAGGATAAAAAAAGGGAGGCGCCCGGTGAAGGGTGCCTCCCGATTGTATTATCCGTTAAGGGAACGAACTGGTTTACTGAGCAGCCGGTTCGTCGGCATCGTTGAGGGATGACCAGCCAAGCACGTTCTTGAACTTGTTGGCAGCACGACGGTCAGCCGGGAACGGGAGATACTCATGCTTGTTCGTGACGAAGGTGCAGTTGTGCTCGTCGTTCAAGTTGACATACTCCGTGTAAAGCTTGTGCTTACCCGTAGCCTTAGCAGAGAACTCGTCGTACACGATCGGGCACTTCTTGTGGAGATCGCCGTTGAAGATCTGGTCCAGGTTGACTTTGCCCTGTTTCGCCCAGCGGACGAGATCCGGGAAGCGGCAGTTCTCGAACCAGAGCTCGTACTGCTTCTCCTCCATCACGTCGTTGAAGGTGAGGCTGGTGCTGATCTTTCCGGTACCACCATTCTCGGTAAAAGCGGCACGCTTCTGAACTTTCTGCAGGGCCTCGAGACCCTTGGCAGCGTCGGGGCTGTCGATGCAAGCCTCCGCATAGAGGAGCAGCGCCTCAGCATAGCGGGCGACCTTGTAGTTCGTAGCGTTGGAAGCGCCGCCGCCAACGGTCGAAATATTATCCTTCGGATAGTCCTTGCCGCCCGTCAAGAGTTTCGGAGCTTCCGCGAAGGACATGTTCTTCCACTCGAAGTAAGGGCCGTGGCCGAAGATACCGGCAGTAGCCTTGATGCCGCGTTTGTCATCAACTTCCTTCTCTGCACGGGTGCCGTCGTTCACTGCGGAATCCTTCCAGTCCATCTCGTACAGCCACTCTTCCTCGGTGATGAAGGTAGCCAGACGACGCGGGGAGTTACCGTCATGCTCCAGGAACTTCTTGGCGAAGTCTTCCCGGATGGCGCCGCCGTTCCAGCCGGCCGCCGGGCAGACGTTCGGCATGGAAGCAAGGGCTTCGGTACGCCAGCAGAAAACGTCGGCAACCATCCAGCGGCTGCGGAGCATATTGCCCCAGCCATTGGCGGTCTGGTCATAAATGAAGTTCGGCTCGAAGATCTTCTCGCAGTTGCCGTCGCCGGCCACGTGGAAGTTGGTCCAGTAATCCTCAGGAGCGACCAGGTCATACTTGCCGGAGTTGATCAGGTCGCCGAGATACTTGCGGGCGGTAGCCGGATCGTTGTTGAACATGGCGGCCTTGCCGGCGACGAACTGGGCGAAGCCCTTGGTCATGCGGGCGGTGGCGTCCTTGTCGTTCTTGCTGGCACGCTCAGGCAGGGAACCGGAGCTGATGGCCTTCTCGCACTCGGCGATGACCCACTCGAGCACCTGGGACTGGCTTTCGGCCTGGGTCGGGAGCTCGTCCGGATCGAGGATACGATCGAGGATACCCGGTTGATACCAGAGGATGGCCATCATCAAATGGTTGTAGGCACGCATCACGCGGGCCTCGGCCACGCACTGCTTGGTGACGGCGCTTTCCCACTTCGGCGCTTCTCCGAAGCGGTTCTCGGTGGTGAAGTTGGAGATCACCAGGTTGCAGGCATAGATGACCTTGACGTAACGGTCGTACGCCTCCTTGAGGACCGGGTTCATGTCGTCATAACGGAACTCGCAGAACACGCGGAAATCCGGGTGGTCGTTGGCGTGGCCACCGGCAGCGAGAACGTCGTCAGCGGCGTAGTTGATAATCACCTGCTCAGGGACGTCGATACCCTGGGTAGCCGCCACGTTGTCGATGAAAGCAGCATAGACATTGTTGATGGCAGCTTCGGCATCGGCGTCGGAGGCGTAGTACTCGAGGGTGCTCAAGGTTCCCTTCTGGGGAATGTCAAGCAACTGCTCGCAAGAGACTGCTGCAAAAGCAAGCACTAACAGGATGGGGATAAATATATTTTTCATATTGGAACGCATTGATTAGAAGGTCACGTTGACACCGAAGAGAATCTTCTGCATGGTCGGATAGGAACCCCAGTCGATACCGGCGCCATCAGAGGAGTTCTGAGAGGCGGTCTCCGGATCCATGCCCGGATAGCTGGTGAAGGTGAAGTAGTCGTCAAGCGACACATAGACGCGGAGGTTGCTGATGGCTACCTTCTTCGTCCATTTCTGCGGCAGGGTGTAACCTAACTGCAGCTGCTTGATGCGGAAGAAGTCACCCTTGAAGAGGTTGCCGGAGGAAGCCCAGTAGTTGAGGTCGTCGTGATACTTCGGATTCGCGATGGTACCGTTCGGATTCTCCGGGGTCTTGGCGTTCTGGATGAAGTACTTGTAGTTGTTCTTGTAGCCGGGACGGTAGGTGACGGGCATGATGTAGTTGCCGCCCTGACCGGCGCCGTAGAGGGTGAAGTCGAGACCCTTCCAGGCGAGGTTGATGTTGATACCGTAGGTGAAGCTCGGCGTGGACGGGCCCAGGTACACGCGGTCGGCGGCATCGTAGTTGCCGTCACCGTTCTGGTCCTTCAGCATGAAGTTGCCGTTTTCGTCAAGACCCAGGAACTCGAAGCCGCTGAGGTACCACAGAGGACGGCCCACCTCGAACACGGTGTAGATCGGGATGTTGGTGGAGCTGGCGGTGTTGTGGCGCTCGGGGGTACTGCCCTCGGCGAGCGAGAGGACCTCGTTGTGGAGCGTGGAGAAGTTGGCGCTGATGCCGTAGCTGAAGTCGCCGACGCTGTCCTTCCAACCCAGTTCGAACTCCCAACCCTCGTTCAGGATGTTACCACCGTTGGCGGTAGCGGAAGTGAAACCAAGTTCGGAAGGAATGGAAACGCTGAAGAGAAGGTCTTTCGTCTGCTTGTTGAAGTAATCGATGCCGACGGTCAGGCGGTTGTTCAGGAAGCGGGCGTCGATACCGGCGTCAAGCTGCTCGGACTTCTCCCAGGTAAGGTTGGAGTTCGGAAGTTTGCTCGGTGCAGCACCCAGGGAGCTGCCGATCTGGTCCACATTGTACTGATACCAGCTGCTACCCGGACTGATGGTGGCGGTGTAGGGATAGTTGTTCAGGACGGCGATATTACCGTTGAGACCCCAGGAGACGCGGAGCTTCAGGAAGGAGACCGCATTGCGGCTCACGTTGTTCTTGAAGAACGGCTCGTTGCTGACGGTCCAGCCGGCGGAGAAGGACGGGAAGTAGCCCCAACGCTTGTTGGCGGGCAGCTTGGAGGAGTCGAACGCGTCGGCGCGGAAGTTGGCCTGGAACGTGTAGCGGTTGTCAAAGCTGTAGATCAAACGGCCGAAGTAAGCCATGGAAGCGCTCTTTCCAGGAGCGTTGCTAGCCTTATACGGGGCGTCATCCTTCAGGTAGGACATGTACAGGAAGTTCGGCTGATATTCCTTGAAGATGTCGGCGCCGCTGGCGCTGGCGTTCACGTTGTCGCTGTTGTTCTCGCGGTAGGACATACCGGCCATGGCAGTAATCTCGTGCTTGCCGAAGGTGCGGTTGTAGTTCGCGAAGTTCTCCCACTGGTAGTAGTAGCTGGTGCTCGCATTGGCGGCGATGCTGTAGGTGGTGGAGTTACCACGGTCACCGATGTAATACGGGAAGCTGTAGGTGTGATTGACACCCTGCGAGATGCGGTAACCCAGGCGGGACGTGATGGTCAGGCCCTTGATGGGCATGAGGTTGGCGTAGAAGGTTCCGTTGATGTTGAAGCCGCCGTTGTAGTTGCTGGCGCTGGCGTCGCGCTTGGCAAGCGGGCTGCCTTCGGTGTCGGCATACTTGGTGTTGGCGAACCAACCCTTCTCGTCACGGAAGAAGGTGTAGTTGACGTCGGAAGTGCCGTTCTCCACGGCATTGTAGGCGGTCCTCACGGTCGTGGACATCTCGTCGGGGGAAGTCCAGTACACCGGGGTGAGCGGATCGATGATGATCAGGGACTCGAAGGAGGTACCGTAACCACGCTGCGAGACGCTCTTGCTGTGCCATTTCTCGATGGAGGTGTTGACACCGACCTGCAGCCACTTGAAGAGGTTGTAGTCGGCGTTCACCTGGGCGGTGAGGCGCTTGTAAACATCCTGGTCGCCCTTGACCACACCGTTCTCGTTCGCATAGTTGATCGCAGCGAAGAAGTGGCCGTTCCGGTTACCGCCGGAGAAGCTGACGGAATGGTGCTGGCTCCAGCTGGGCTCGATATAGGCGCTGATCCAGTCGGTGTCGATGACGCCGCCCTTATAATAAGGATGCGCGTAGTCGTTATCCTTCAGACGTTTGGCAACATCATCCGCGCCCTCTTTGTAGGTCATGTACTGGAGGAATTCATCGCGGTTCATGAGGGGGCGGTTGTGGTAATCCTGCAGGGTGAACTTGCCGGAGTAGGTCACGGAAGTGTGGCCTTCGGAACCGCTCTTGGTGGTCACGAGGACGACACCGTTACCGGCCTGCGCACCGTAGATGGCGGCCGAGGCGGCGTCCTTCAGGATCTCGATGGACTCGATGAGGGAAGGATCCAGGTACTGGATGCTGCTCACCTGCAGACCGTCCACGATATAAAGCGGGGACAGGATCGCATCTGCATTCGAGGTGTTGTTGGTTGCATAACCGCGGACACGGATCTTCGCACCGGATCCCGGGGAACCGTCCGTAATGACGCGGACACCGGCGGCCTTGCCCTGAAGGGCGGCGGCGGCATCGGACGTGGAACGGTTCTTCAGGTCATCCGAACGCACGGATGCCACCGCACCGGTGAGGTCGCTCTTGCGCTGCACACCGTAACCGATAACCACGGTCTCTTCCAGCATTTCAGCATCATCCTCGAGGACGACGACCATGTTGGCAGCGGCGGCTACGCGCTTGGTGACGTAACCAATGCAGGAAACCTCCAGCGTGGTGCCGGGGGCAACACGGATCTCGAAGTTACCGTCGATATCCGTCTGAACACCATTCGTGGTGCCGGGCACCACAACGGCTGCGCCGATGACGCCAGCATTGCTGGAATCAACGACTTTACCGCGAATGGCAGGATTCTGGGCGAGAGCTGAGCTCGATCCCAAAAGACTTGCAGCAAAGATCATGACAATCGTTGCTGCCTTCGCAAACAGTTGTTTGGTCATAGAATTAATAATATTTGGTTAAAAAGGGTTGCGAGCCCATAGTCTGGACTAGTCCAGTCATGCAAATATACGTTAAAGTTTGCATATTTGTTCAAAAAAGATGCATTTATTTTAAAAAACGATGCACTCAGTTACTAAAATTTTTGAAGAAAGAACAAGTTTTGATACAAACAAGTCCTGTATTTGAGGAATATTGGCTAACTTGCGGCTCGAAAGCAAATGCGCCCAGATGAGACGATTCCTACTCCCCTTTCTTTTGCTCGCAGGCCTGACTGGCAGCCTCGCCCAGGCCGCACCTTATTTTTATTTTGAACATTACACGACGCACGAGGGTCTCCCCTCCAATACCATCCACTGCACCTTCCAGGACAGCTTCGGTTTCGTCTGGATCGGCACGCGGGACGGCCTGACCCGTTTCGACGGTTACGATTTCCGCAGCCCGGGATCGCAGGCCCTCAACGACATCACCACGCTGGCCAGCGTTGACATCGCCGAGGATGAAGACGGCATGATCTGGTTCAGCACTTCGGAAGGCGTGGGCCGCTATGATCCCTTCACCGGCACCACGGAGCGGATCGGCCGGCTGGGCGCCGGCGTGAGTTTCGACCTCCTGCCGGACGGGAAAGGCGGCATCTGGCTGACCGGCGACAAGATCTACCGCTATGACAAGGCCACGGGCGAAGTCAAATCCTACTCCACGGGCAGCAGTTTCCCCCGCAAACTCGTCATTGACTCCTATGACGCCGTCTGGGCCATCCTGGCGGACGGCAGCCTGTATAGCTTCAACAAGCGCCGGGACGGCTTCGAGGACACCCATTTCGCGTGGAAGCTGACGGACGTCGAACCCGCGGAAGGCGGCCAGCTGCTCGCTTCTACGACCGACGGCCGGGTCCTGCTCGTCGGGACGGTCAACCTCAACCTGACGGTCAAACAGATCTTCTCGCTCGGCGACAGGAAGGGTTATGAGATCGTCCAGCTCCTGGAACGCAAGGCCGGGGAATACTGGATCGGCACCAACTACGGCATTTTCATCCAGAACCTGAATACCGGCGAGCTTACGCAGATCCGTCATCTGGACGCCGACACGCACTCCCTCGCCGCCAACCTCATCACGAGCCTGGAAAAGGACCGGGACGGCAATGTCTGGATCGGTACCTATTATAACGGCCTCAACATCTGGGAGGACAAGCAGGACGCGTTCTCGCTCTTCTACCGCAATCCGACCAACAGCTCGATGATCGGCGACATCGTCCGTTCCATCGCCGCCGATGACGACGGCAACATCTGGTTCTGCACCGAAGACGGCGGCCTGAACTTCATCTCCTCGGACGGCTCCCGCAACGAGAGCTTCGAGCTCATTCCCGGCCTCAACATGCAGGGCATCACCGCCGACGGGAACGATCTCTGGATCCACACCTTCGGCAGCGGCGTGTACCGTTTCGACCGCATCCGGCACGTCATCAAGAAGCATTACGACGTGCCGAGGTCTTCCGGCTGCGGCCTGCTGACCTCGGACGGGCAGCTCTATACGGGCACCCAGGGCACGCTCTGCGTGCTGGACCGGGAGCAGGACCGCTTCGTGCCCGCGGATCCGTCCAGCCGCGAATTCGTCCATTGCCTGTATGAGGACAGCCGCGGGAACCTGTGGGTAGGCACCTACGGGGACGGTTTCCTCTGCTGCGACAGCGGCGGAAACAGCCTCGCGCACCTGACCGTGGCTTCGGACCGCGGCCTCACGGCCGACCGCATCACTTCTTTCTTCGAAGACAGCCGGCACCGCATCTGGATCACCACCGAAGGCGGCGGCCTCTGCTATACGGATTCCAACCCCAACCTGTCCAACCTGCGGCTTCATTCCCTGACGCGCGCCGACGGGTTCACGAACAACGTGACCTGCGCCGTTGCGGAAGACGAGGACGGCATCCTGTGGGTGTCCACCACCCGCGGCATCGTGCGCATCGACGGGGAAACCCTCCGGATCCGGGGCTATATCCAGGACCGGCAGCAGATCATGGGCGCGCAGTTCTCCTACGGCGCCTCACTCGTGACGCGCAGCGGCTACATTTTCCTGGGCAACACCCAGGGCCTGGCGGTCTTCTCCCCCAGCAAGATCAAGAAAGCCGCGCAGGACCACGCCCTGTTCATCACGAACATCGAAGCGAGCAACGCCGAGCGCACCGTCCGCCTGCATGAGGACGGCCGTTCCACCCTCCGCACGGAGCGCATCCGCATCAAATCCCGCGACGCCTCCCTGCTGTCCATCAGCTTCGCCACCCCGGACTATTCCATTTTCCGTCAGGTCACCTATGCCTGGACGCTGCGGCGCGGCAACCGCGAATTCCTGTCTTCCCCTTCGTCCACGGAGAACAACGCCAGTTTCACCGGGCTGCGGCCGGGGCGCTACACCTTCGACGTGACCCTCGTCGGTTCGGACGCGCCGGAGGCCCGCCAGCGACTGGAATTCGACATCGAGGCGCCCGCCCTCTGGAGCAGGACCGCCAAGATCATCTACGTCGTGCTCTTCCTGTCCCTGCTGGGCCTGTTCATCCATGAATGGGAAATGAAACGCCGGCGCGACCGGGCCCGCCACCTCACCAAGATGGAGAATCAGAAGCAGAAGGAGATTTACGATGCCAAGATCAACTTCTTCACCAACATCACGCACGAGATCCGCACCCCGCTGACCCTGATCAAGATGCCGCTCGACAAGCTGATCGACGAGCACAACTATACGCCCGAATCCGAGAAGGACCTGCTGACCATCCAGGCCAACACCGACCGCCTGCTCAGCCTGACCAACCAGCTGCTCGACCTGCGCAAGATGGAGCAGAACGAGATCAAACCCGTCTTCCTCAAGGAGGACCTCTGCGCCATCGTCCGCAAGTCCTGCCGCTACTTTGAGCAGATGGCGGAGGAGCAGAAGATCACCCTGCTGGAAGACATTCCCGACCAGCCGTTCGAGGTGATGTGCGCCCGTGACGCCGTCGAGAAAATCGTCAGCAACCTGCTCTCCAACGCCGTCAAGTACACCCAGGACCGCATCGAGCTGTCGCTGAAGCCGTCCGCGGACGGCAAGACCGCCATCCTGCGCGTGGACAGCAACGGCGCCATGATTCCCGCGCGCGAGAGCGAAAAGATATTCGAGGTATTCTACCAGGTCGGCGAGGAGCGGAAGAGCAAGGGCACCGGCCTCGGACTCGCCTTCGCGCGTACCCTGGCCGGGCTGCACAACGGCAGGCTGTACCTGGACACCGCCGTCCGCGACCGCAACTCCTTCGTGCTGGAGTTGCCCGTCGAACAGGCGCAGCAGATCCAGATGGAAGACAAAAAGCCGGAGGCGAACGAGAAACGCAATCCCGACTTCGACAGCAGCCGCCACACGCTGCTGCTCGTCGAGGACTCCGCCGAGATGCGCGCCTATCTGGCCGGCGAGCTGTCCGACGAATACAACATCGTCACCGCCGCCAACGGCCAGGATGCCGTGGACAAGCTGCAGGAGGAGCGCATCGACCTCGTGGTCAGCGACATCATGATGCCGTTGATGGACGGCTGCCAGCTCTGCAACTACATCAAGACCAACATGGAGTACAGCCACCTGCCCGTGCTGCTGCTGACCGCCGCCGTGGGCATGGAGACGCGCCTGCAGACCCTCGAGGTGGGCGCCGACGGCTATATCGAGAAGCCGTTCCCGATCGCGCTGCTGCGCGCCAACATCGCCAGCCTCTTCAAGAACCGCGACATCGCCTACAAGCAGTTCACCGACTCTCCCCTCACCCACTTCAACAGCGTCAACAGCAGCAAGATGGACGAGGAGTTCATGGAGAAGCTGCACGGCATCGTGATGAAGCACATGGCGGAACAAGATCTCAGCATCGAGACGCTCACCACGCTGATCGGTACGAGCAAGTCCACGCTCTACCGCAAGGTCAAGGCGAATACCGGCCTCAACATCAACGAGTACATTCGTCTGTGCCGGCTCAAGCAGGCCGCGGAGATGCTCTCATCGCAGAAGTACCGGGTGAACGAGGTGGCCTACATGGTCGGCTTCTCCTCCCCGTCGTACTTCGCGACGAGCTTCCAGAAGCAGTTCAACATTTCGCCTTCGGCGTTTGTCAAAAATTTAAAGGATTAACATGAACGTATTGACCCTCCTTCTCGCCGTGCTGCCGGTGCTTTCCGGCCCCGACGCGCGGCTCCAGGTCTCCTTCGAAACCACCGATGGAGCGCTCCGCTACCAGGTCGCCTACGACGGCAAAATACTTGTTGAGCCGTCCCGGCTCGGCCTGCAGACCAACGAAGCCGATTACACCCGGCTTGAAGTGCTGTCCGCCGACACGCAGGAGCTGCGCGACACCTATGTGCTCGACCGCATCAAAACCTCGCACATCGACCACGCCGCCGTGCGCGCCGTCCTGCACTGCCAGAACCCCGACGGCCGCAAGCTCGACATCGAATGGCACCTGACGGACAATGACGCTGCGTTCCGCTACCTCCTTCCGCACGAAGGCGAGACGGGCAGCGTGCGCGTGCTGCGCGAGACGAGCGCGTTCCGTTTCCCGGAGGGCACGACGGGCTTCCTGACGCCGCAGAGCGACGCCATGATCGGCTGGAAGCGCAGCAAGCCCAGTTACGAAGAGCACTACACGCTGGACGCGCTGCTCGACCGGCGCTCGCAATACGGCCACGGCTACACCTTCCCCTGCCTGTTCCGCGTGGGCGGCGACGGCTGGGTGCTGGTCAGCGAAACGGGCGTGGACAGCCGCTACTGCGGCTCGCACCTGTCCGACTGGGATGCCGCCGAGGGCTACACGATCGCGTTCGCGATGATGGAGGAGAACAACGGCAACGGCACCGTGGATCCGGCGTTCGCCCTGCCCGGCGCCACCCCGTGGCGCACGATCACCGTGGGCGCGGACCTCGCTCCCATCGTGGAGACGACCATCGCCTTCGACGTCGTGGAGCCGCGCTACGAGAGCACGCGCGGCTACCGTTACGGCAAGAGCAGCTGGAGCTGGATCGTCTGGCAGGACGCCAGCATGAATCATGACGACCAGGTGGCCTACATCGACCTCGCAGCCGCGATGGAGTGGCCCTACATCCTCATCGACGCCGGCTGGGACCAGGAATTCGGCCACGCCGGCATGGAGGAACTGGTGCGCTACGCCCGCAGCAAGGGCGTGGACGTGTTCCTGTGGTATTCCTCCAGCGGCTGGTGGAACGACATCGTCCAGAGCCCGGTGAACGTCATGTGCGACCCCATCGCCCGCAAGCCGGAAATGCGCTGGATGGAGAGCATCGGTGTCAAGGGCATCAAGGTGGACTTCTTCGGCGGCGACAAGCAGGAGACGATGCGGCTCTACGAGGCGATCCTCAGCGACGCCGACGACCACGGGCTGATGTGCATCTTCCACGGCGCCACCCTGCCGCGCGGCTGGGAGCGCATGTATCCGAACTACGTCGGTTCCGAGGCCGTCCTGGCCTCGGAGAATATGATCTTCGGGCAGCTGCACTGCGACCTCGAGGCGCAGAACGCCGCCCTGCATCCCTTCCTGCGCAATACCGTGGGCTGCATGGAGTTCGGCGGCGTCTTCCTGAACAAGCGGCTGAACCGCGCCAACGGCGCTCCGGGCCCCGGCGGCCGTGTGTTCGGCACGCAGCGCCGGACCACGGACGCGGCCGAGTTGGCCGTCGCCGTGTTGTACCAGAATCCGATCCAGAATTTCGCGCTCACGCCGAACAACCTCACGGACGCACCCGCGGTCGCCATCGATTTCATGAAGGAAGTGCCGACGACCTGGGACGAGACGCGGCTGATCGACGGCTATCCGGGCCGCTACGTCGTGCTGGCGCGCCGTCAGGGCGCCGCGTGGTACGTAGCTGCGATCAATGCGGGCGAGGAGCCCGTGAAGCTGGACGTGAAGGCCGTGGAGGCGCGCCTGGGCGGCACCGCCCGCGTGCTGAGCACCGGCAAGGACGGGCTGCAGAGCACCCCGGCGCCGAAAAAACCGCTCAGCATTCCGAAGAATGACGGAGCGGTGCTGGTGATCCGGTAGGGATCCCCGATCAGGTCGGGGATGACTATGATTTTTTGTGCCAGAAGCGGACGGTGATGTCTTCACCGTGGTGGTAGAGCCGCTGGTTCGTGGACGGACTGTTCAACGGACCGGCGGCTTCCACGTAGGGCCCTACCTTCACGTAATCGAAGGCGGCATAGATTTCCGGCTCCACCTCGGTGCGGCCGGAATAGACGGCGCGCTCGAGCTCCGGATGGGCGCGGCGCAGGTGCTCCGCGATGCCCAGCAGCGCCTCCTTGTCCCTGCCCTCTCCCAATAGCAGGAAACAGTTGACGCCATAATTGTCCGCGATGAGCTTGTCCACCACCTGCGGTGTCAGCTCCTCGCCGATGTCCTTCTTCAGGAACGGCGAGTGGCATCCGGGACAAGAACCCCGGCAGTTGGAGATCTCCACTGCCAGGGTCACCTTGTCCGGAATCTCTTCGAGGACGATGTCCGTGAGTTCCGGGACGTACTTGATCATGCCGTCGGAACGTCCTTCGGATTGTAGAAGCGGTGCTGGGCCTCGATCTGGCGCGGCTCCGCGAAGGAAGACACCCGCTTCAGGTAGCCGATCACGCGCGTGAGGTAGTCGAGGTTCTCGCTGCCGCACTTCGGGCACTTGGTCAGCGTGTCCTTGCTGATGTGGCCGCAGTCGTTGCAGACCGTGTTGCGGCAGTTGAAGGTGAAGTAGTTGGTGCCGTAGTGGGCCGCCGTCTTCAGCAGGCTCCGGTACTGCTCCTGGGTCAGGTGCTCGGCGATGTTCATGTGCAGGGCCGAGCCGCCGTCGAGGTACTTCACGAAGTCCTCGCCGTGGAGCTTGAACTTGTCGATCATGGACACGTTCACGTCCTCGGGATTGTAGAAGTAGGAGCTGTAGAGGTTGTGCTTCTCGGACACGAAATAGCCGTCCTTCTTGTCCCACTTGTAGTTCTTGGCAGCCAGGTTCTCGGCCGGGACGAACTCGGTGTTGAACATCGCGTCCGGGGTGCGGTCCTTGCGGTTGGCGATGTTGATGGTCTCGAGGATCGTGTTCACGAACTCGCCGTACTCCGGATTCGGGGAGACCGTCAGGCCGAGGAACTCGGCAGCCTCGGTCAGGCCGTTGACGCCCACGGTCAGGTACTGCTTCTTCATGTCGATGAAGCCGGCCTTATAGACGTCGAGCATGTCGGCCTTGAGGAAGTCCTTGATGATCTCGTTGAAGGCGATCTGGTACTTGTGCACCCGCTCGGTCATCTCGCGGATGTCCTTGTCGATGTAGTTGTTGTACAGGTCCTCCTTGTCATAGAAGTGCGCCACCGGGCTGAGCGGCTTGCCGGCCTCGAGGTTGACGCCGCGGCGCTCCAGGAAGTAGCGGCGGACGGCGTCCTGGATCAGGCGGTTCAGGTTGATGGTCATCACGGACTTGGAACCCGTGGCCACGGAGGCCGTACCCATGGAGTACTGGTGCGTGGTGTGGTTGTGGCCGTCCTCCTTCTGGATCTCGTTGCGCAGGCGGCAGCAGCTGGACAGGGAGTCGGGGCTGTTGGACAGGTAACAGAAGAAGCTGTGACCCTTGGCCCACATCTCGGCGGTGAAGTCCGCGTAATCCTTGTCGGCGAAGTCGTCGCCGCCGTCGGTCAGCAGGGCCATCGTCTCCACCGGGAAGGTGAGGATGTAGTGGTTGCGCTCCTCGTTGAACCAGTTCATGAAGTGGCGCTGGAGCCAGTCGAGGGTCTCCCACTTGGGCTGGGTGCCGTCCGGGAAATAGAAGTCGCCGAACACGCCCTGGAAGTACGGCTTGTCGAAGTAGCCGATGTTCCAGAACACGGTCTGGTAGCCGCGGTTGCCGGCGGGCATGTTCATGGAGTGGACGACCTGCTGGAAATAGTTGTCGATGACCTTGACCAGGGTGCGCTGCTTGACGTTGTTCTCCACGACGTCGTTCAGGTGTTCGAGGTAGTCATCGCCGTAATCCTTGCGGATGAAATAGTCGAGGTACATCAGGAACTCCGGCGTGGCCACGGCGCCCATGAACTGGGACGACACGGAGTACACCAGGTTGATGAACTCGCCGCAGAAGCTCTTGAGGTCGGTGGGGGCGATGGACACGCCGCCCAGATCCTTCAGGCCGCTCACGAGGAAAGGATACATCGTAATGGCGACGCAGTACGGGAAGCCCGGGGTGCCGGACTCGTCGTGCTTGTACAGGACGTGCGACTCCAGGTCCTTGATGTACTGGTCCGCCATGGCGCGGCCGTACAGGGACTTGATCTTGTCCTGCATGATGTAGCGATTCTGCTTGATATTGTTCTCCTTGTAGAGCTCGTTGCCCAGCGTCACGATGTTCTTGCGGGTGACGTTGGCGTTGGCGTCGAACTTGGAGCCCGTCGCGGCGTTGGAGGCCTTGATGTAGTCCTTGATGAAGTCGCGCTTCTTGCGCAGGTCGAGGTCGGCGTCGAACTTCTCGATGTAGGCAAGCGCCACCTTCTTGTTGACGGACATCAGGGATTCCTCCACCTGACGGCGGATTTCCTGGCTGGTGATGCCCTCGTAAACGTAAAGGTTATTAATAATGGAGACGACGATCGCATCGTCGCAATACTCCCCTGCGGTTTTGTACGCCTCGTGGATACCACGGGCAAGTTTGGCTTTGTCGAACTCTTCAAAAGAGCCGTTGGTTTTACGTACGTCCATATTGCTATTTGTTGATAATCTGTGGTGCATTCGGGCGCCCCGCCAGAAGGGACGCCCGGAGTACAAATTTAGTCTATCTCAAGGGCAAAAGCCCAGGAGACCAACTGTTTTTTTCAACAGAGTTATGAACAATCAGAGACTCCAGGCCACGCCGGCCCGGAACTGCGTGAACGGATAGTCGTGCAGTCCGATGCAGGCCTGTGCGAAAGGGTACACGGAGGCCTTCCAGGGATGGAAATCCAGGCGCACGCGGGCCCGCACGGGCCGGTCGCCGTCCTTCTCCCAGCCGGCGTAGCCGCCGAGCTCCGCGCCCAGCTTGAACCAGCGCGTGTCCAGCGAGGCCAGGATGCCGGCCTGGACGGCGTCGTTCTGCCGTCCGTTGTCGGTCTGCCAGCAGAGGAAGCCGGCGCACAGGGCCAGCCGGAGCTCGCGGACGAAGGAATCGAAACGGAAGCCTTCCCCGACCGTCAGGTCGAAGAAATAGCCCGGGCTGTCGTAGTAGCGCGCGTCGCCATAGGAATTGCCGGAGGCGGTCTTCAGCACCGCCCGCACGAGGATGTCCGGCTTCCAACCGTTGTCCCGCCCCACCAGCAGGTGCAGCGAGGTGCTGACATAGACGTCGCCGGAATCATGCCCCCGGTGCCGCTCGGCCGGCAGGCGCCGCTGCGCCGCGACGGCGGCGGAGAAATCCCAGGTCTCATAGACCGGCATCCAGAGCTCCAGCGTGGCGCGCGGGGTCCAGAGCGGCACGGAGAGGCGCACGAAAGCGTCCCACGTCACGTCCT
Organism: Bacteroidales bacterium; assembly: GCA_017535125.1. The sequence goes on from JAFXUS010000001.1 coordinate 16,614, forward strand.
GCCCGTCCGCCAGGCGGCCGCGCGCATAGTCGCCCGCGACCTCAGCATAAACGCCCGCGAGCGGGCGCCCGTCCGTCATCTCCGGCACGGGGAAGGCGTTGGGACCGAAATAGGCCGGCGCGATCTTCGTGACCGCGGACCAGTCCGGCGCGACGACGGGCGTCTGCGCCCGGACGGCGGAAACGGCCAGAAGCAGGATGGCGAGGATGAGGATGCGGCGTGTTTTCATGGCGGCGGTCAAAGCGAGTTGCAATTTAGCAAATATCCGGCGAAAGAAAAAACTTTCTTATATTTGTATGTTTGAAATTTACCTGGCTTATGATTCGGAGAATCCTTGTTGTCCTGGCCGCCGCCCTGCTGGTCTTCACGGGCTGCCGCCGCAACGCCCTCCCCAGCGTGGAAGGACGCGTCGTCGATGCCACCATCCATTCCATCACCCTCCTCACCGCCGCGGGCGATTCCGTGACCGTGAGCACGCTGGGCACGGATCCGATGCACGTGCCGGGCGTGCTGTCCGGCGACGAAGTCCGCATCGGCTACGAGCTGCTCCCCGACGGGGAGACGATGCGGGCTTTGGTGCTGGACATCACCACGCCGTCCGCCTACCGGCTGCTGCCGGGTATCTGGCGCGACTGCACGGGCGCCGACGAAGTGGGCCTCGTGCTGGCCGAGGACGGTTCCGCCCGCGCCGTGGGCCTGGGCGAGCTGCCGCTGCAGGACTGGTCGCTGGACGAGGAGAACCTCGTGCTCACCGCCGTGGAGCAGGAGGATCCCAAGGCGACCCGGACGCTGCTCTTCGCCATCCAGAAGCTGGACGTGGATTCGCTGGTCGTGTTGCCTGCCGGCGGCGGTCCCGCGCTGGCCTTCTCGCGCGCTGAATAACGCGCCCCGATGGCAGGCCGCAAAGACGATTTGCTCGGCAAGCTCCGCGGAGGAGCGCCGATGAGCGGGGGTGAGCAGTTCAAGCTCACCCTCCTTCTTGCGTGGCCGTCCATCCTGGCGCAGCTCGCCATGTGCCTGATGAGCTACATCGACGCGGCCATGGTCGGGCGGCTCGGTTCCGCGCCCGCCGCGGCCATCGGGCTCGTCAGCTCCACTACCTGGATATTCGGCAGTTTCTGCTACGCCAACGCCTCCGGCTTCAGCGTCCAGATCGCCCACCGCTGCGGGGCGAAGGATTTCGCCGGAGCACGGCGTGCATTCCGCAACGGCATCCTTATCGCGCTGGCCATCAGCGCATTGCTCGCCCTGCTCGCCGTCGCCATCCACCGGGCGCTCCCCCACTGGCTCGGCGGCACGCCGGAAATTCTCGCGGACGCGTCCGCATACTTCCTAATCTACGCGCTCTTCCTGCCGCTGCTCCAGCTCGCCATTTTCTGCGAAGCGTCGCTGATCGCCAGCGGCAACGCGAAGGTGCCGGGCATCCTGAGCATCGCGATGTGCGTGCTGGACGTCATCTTCAACTACCTGCTCATCTTCGTGCTCGGCCTCGGCGTCAAGGGGGCCGCGCTCGGCACCGGACTCGCGACGGCCTGCGCCGGCGCCTTCCTGCTCTGGTACGCCGCTCGACGCAGCGAGGAGCTGCACCAGCGACCCGAGCCCCGCGACGAGGCGGACCGGAAGCTCATCCGGCGGCAGGCCTTCGGCATCAGCTGGCCGCTGTGGATCCAGAACCTCATTTCCCGCGGCGCGTACATCGCCGCGACCGTACTCGTGGCGCCGCTCGGCACCATCGCCATCGCGGCGAATTCCTTCGCCATCATCGCCGAAGGCTTCTGCTACCTGCCCGGCTACGGCCTGGAGGATTCCGCCACCACGCTGGTGGGCCAGAGCCTGGGCGCCAAACGCCCCGACATGGCGAAACGCTTCGCCTGGATCACCATCGGCACGGGCGCCGCGATGATGACCTTCCTGGCGGTACTGATGTGGATCTTCGTCCCGCAGATCATGGGCCTGCTGAGCCGGGATCCGGAGGTGATCGCGCTCGGCGCGCGCTGCCTGCGCATCGAGGCCTGGGCGGAGCTCTTCTACGCCGTCAGCATCGTGGCCTACGGCTGCTGCATCGGCGCGGGCGACACCCTGGTACCTTCCGCCATCAACCTGCTCAGCATGTGGGTGATACGGCTCGGGCTGGCGCTCTTCCTCATCCCGCGCTACGGCCTGGCGGGCTACTGGTTCGCGATGGCCACGGAGCTCATCATCAAGGGCATCATTTTCGCGGCGCGCATCGCACGCGGCCGCTGGATGCGCACCCGCCTGACGACGGCTTCGGCCTGATTAAAATTTGGGCGTCTCGAAGATTCTTGCTATCTTTAAAGTTTGGAACGAAATTATTGTTGATATGAAGAAAATCGATGTCGTGCTCGGGCTCCAGTGGGGCGACGAAGGCAAAGGCAAGGTGGTCGATGTCCTGACCCCTGATTACAAGGTGATTGCTCGCTTCCAGGGCGGCCCCAACGCGGGTCATTCCCTGGTGTTCGACGGCAGCGGCTTCGTGCTGCACACCGTCCCTTCCGGCATTTTCCGCAAGGATTCGGTCAACGTGATCGGCAACGGCGTGGTCATCGACCCCGTCATCCTCATGGACGAGATCCGCGCCATCGAGCAGAAGGCCGGCGACATCACCGACAAACTGCTCATCTCCAAGCGTGCCCACCTCATCCTCCCGACCCACCGCATGCTCGACGCGGCCTCCGAAGCCGCCAAGGGCAAGAGCAAGATCGGCTCGACGCTGAAGGGCATCGGCCCGACCTACATGGACAAGACCGGCCGCAACGGCCTCCGCATCGGGGACATCCTCTCCCCCGAGTTCCAGGCGCGCTACGACGCCCTCAAGCAGAAGCATTTCGGGCTGCTCGCGCAGTACGATTTCCAATATGACATCACCGACTACGAGAAGCAGTGGATGCAGGCCGTCGCCGAATTGAAGCGCTTCTCCTTCATCGAGAGCGAGCTCGTCGTCAACGACTACCTCGCCAAGGACGTCCCGGTGCTCGCCGAGGGCGCCCAGGGCTCGATGCTGGACATCGACTTCGGCACCTATCCGTTCGTGACCTCGTCCAACACCATGACCGCCGGCGTCTGCACGGGCCTCGGTGTGGCCCCGAACCGCGTGGGCAAGGTGATGGGCATCTTCAAGGCCTACTGCACCCGCGTGGGCAGCGGCCCCTTCCCGACCGAGCTCTTCGACGCGACGGGCGAAAGCCTGCGCCAGATCGGCCATGAGTTCGGCGCCACGACGGGCCGTCCGCGCCGCTGCGGCTGGCTCGACCTCGTCGCGCTGAAGTACGCCGTGATGATGAACGGCGTGAGCGAGCTCATCATGATGAAGGCCGACGTCCTCAACACGTTCAAGACCATCAAGGTAGCCGTCGCCTACGAGATCGGCGGCAAGCGCATGGACTACTTCCCCTTCGAGAGCGGCGAGGAGGTGACTCCGGTTTACAAGGAGTTCCCCGGATGGAACTGCGACATCACCGGCGTGCGCAACTACGCCGACTTCCCGCAGCAGCTCAAGGACTACATCGCCTTCATCGAGGCGGAGACCGGCTGCCCGATCAAGATCATTTCCGTCGGCCCTGACCGCAAGGAGATTGTCCTCCGCTAGATACGGCTGTCACGGCAACTGCCCCGCAAAAGCTGAAAACATACCATTCGGTAAAAGCTTTTGCGGGGCAGTTCCGTGTCCGGACGCCAGCTACAGGATGCCGACGCGCTTGAAGATGTAGTCGACGTTCTTGAAGTAGTAGTCCAGGGTGAAGCAGGCCTCCAGTTCGTCGGGGGTCAGCTGCGCCATCACGCCGGCGTCGGCGAGCAGCAGCGTCTTGTAGTCCAGGCCCTCGGACCAGGCCTTCATGGCAATGGGCTGCACGGTGTCGTAGGCCGTCTCGCGGGCGAGCCCCTTGCCGATCAGCGCGTTCATCACCCGCTGGGCGAAGATGACGCCGTTCGTGCGCCAGATGTTCTTGATCATGTTCTCCGGATAGACCGTCAGGTTCTCCAGGATGCCCTTGAAGCGGGTCAGCATGTAGTCGAGCAGCTCCGTCGCATCCGGGAGGATGATGCGCTCGGTGGAGGAGTGGGAAATGTCCCGCTCATGCCACAGGGCCACGTTCTCGCAGGAGGCGGACATGTAGCCGCGCATCACGCGGGCGCAGCCGCAGATGTTCTCGCTGCTGATCGGGTTGCGCTTGTGCGGCATGGCACTCGACCCCTTCTGGCCCTTGCGGAACGCCTCTTCGGCTTCGCGGACCTCGGTCCGCTGGAGGTTGCGCACCTCGAAGGCCATCTGCTCCAGCGTGGAGGCGATGACGGCGAGGGTGGCGATATAGTAGGCGTGGCGGTCGCGCTGCAGCACCTGCGTGGAGATGTTGGCGGAGGCGATGCCCAGCTTGTCGCAGACGTAGTCCTGGATGAAGGGCGGAATGTTGGCGAAATTGCCCACGGCGCCGCTCATCTTGCCGGCCTCGACGCCCTTGCGGGCATACTGGAAGCGGTCGATGTTGCGTTTCATTTCCTCGTACCAGAGGGCCCATTTCAGGCCGAAGCTCGTGATGTCGGCGTGGATGCCGTGCGTGCGGCCGATGCAGGGGGTGTCCTTGAATTCGAGCGCGCGCTTCTTCAGCACGGCGAGGAAGTCCTCGAGGTCCTGCAGGAGGATCTTGTCGGCCTGCTGGAGCAGGTAGCCGTTGGCCGTATCGACCACGTCCGTGGAAGTGAGGCCGTAGTGGACCCACTTGCGCTCTTCGCCGAGGCTCTCGCTGACGGCACGCGTGAAGGCAACCACGTCGTGGCGCGTCTGCTCCTCGATTTCGCGGATGCGGGACACTTCGAATTTCGCGTTGGCGCGGATCTTTTCGACGTCCCCGGCCGGGATGACGCCCAGCTTGCTCCAGGCTTCGCAGGAAAGGGTTTCGACTTCGAGGTAGGCGTTGAACTTGTTCTCCTCAGTCCAGACGTCCCTCATCACTTTTCTGGAATATCTTTCAATCATACTTGCTTATCTTGCCGACCGGCGGAGTCTTCCAGACGGGCGGACCGGAATTATTTTTCGGTTTCCGAAAAACCAATACCGGCTCCGCTTTTCCGCCGGTCAGGTTATTTATTCAGGAATGCCTTGATGTTGTTTTCAATGCGGGCGGCGTCGCCGGGAGCGGGGACGAACTTGTCGCCGGTGATGTGTTCGTAGAGCTCGACGTAGCGGTCGGTGATGCCCGCGACGACCGCGTCGGTCATTTCCGGCACCTGCTGGCCGGCCTGACCCTGGAAGCCGCCGGCCATGAGCCATTCGCGCACGAACTCCTTGGAGAGCTGCTTCTGGCGTTCGCCTTTCGCGAGGCGCTCCTCGTAACCTTCCGCGTAGAAGTAACGGGAGGAGTCGGGCGTGTGGATCTCGTCCATCAGCATGATCTTGCCGTCACGCTTGCCGAATTCGTATTTCGTGTCCACGAGGATCAGGCCCTTGCCGGCCGCGATCTGCGTGCCGCGGGCGAAGAGGGCGCGGGTGTAGGCCTCGAGCTGCTCGTAATCCTCGCGGGAGACGATGCCCTGGGCGATGATTTCCTCCTTGCTGATGTCCTCGTCGTGGCCCTCGGCGGCCTTGGTCGTCGGGGTGATGATGGGCTCGGCGAATTTCTGGTTCTCCACCATGCCGTCCGGCAGGGCGACACCGCAGAGCGTGCGCTTGCCGGCCTTGTATTCGCGCCAGGCGTGGCCGGTCAGGTAGCCGCGGATCACCATCTCCACCTTGAAAGGCTCGCAGCGCCAGCCGATCGTGGCCATCGGGTCCACCTCGGCGATCTTCCAGTTCGGGATGATGTCGGCCGTGGCATCGAGGAATTTGGAGGCTATCTGGTTGAGTACCTGTCCCTTGTAGGGAATACCCTTGGGGAGGACGACGTCGAACGCAGAGATGCGGTCGGTGGCGACCATGACAAGGTAATCGGATCCGATGCTGTACACGTCACGGACCTTGCCGACGTACTTGGCCAGCTGTCCGGGGAAATGAAAATCGGTGCTGAGGATGGCTTTCATAATATTGTTCGAAATTGTGCCACGAAGTTACTTGTTTTTTCCCACTCCGTGAAAATTTTTTTTCTATTTTTGTACTATGAATCCAATCCAGGAAAGCGGGCTTCACGAAGAGTGTGGAGTATTCGGCATCTATGGCGTCCCGGACGCCGCCAATTTAGTGTATTACGGACTTCACGCCCTGCAGCACCGGGGGCAGGAAGGGTGCGGCATCGTCGCCTGCGGAGAAGACCGCGTGCTGCGCCGCGTCAAGGGAGAAGGCCTGGTGCACGAGATCTTCGATGAGGCGAAAATCGCCTCCCTGCCCGGTCAGATGGCCATCGGCCACGTGCGCTATTCCACCACGGGCGGCAGCAGCATCGAGAACGTCCAGCCTTTCCTCTTCCACCACAACACGGGCGACTTCGCCCTCGCGCATAACGGCAACCTCGTGAATTCCGCGCAGCTGCGCCGCTACCTGGAGGACCGCGGCAGCCTGTTCCAGTCTTCCTCGGACAGCGAGATCCTGGCCCACTTGATCCGCAAGGACAACAAGGAACGCCACCGCCCGCGCATCTTCGCCATCCGCGAAGCGCTCAATATGATCGAAGGCGCCTTCGCCTTCCTCATCATGACGCAGAACCGCATCTACGCCTGCCGCGACAAACACGGCCTCCGGCCGCTGTCGATCGGCCGCCTGGGCGACGGCTACGTGGTCAGCAGCGAGACCTGCGCCTTCGATACCATCGGCGCGCAGTTCCTCCGGGACGTCGCGCCCGGCGAGATCGTCACCATCGACCACCACGGCATCCGCAGCAATCATTACTCCGAATTCCAGCACCACTTCATGTGTGCGATGGAATACATCTACTTCTCCCGCCCGGACAGCAATATCGAGGGCACCAACGTCCACGCGTTCCGCAAACTCACGGGGCGTCTGCTCTTCGAGGAAGCCCCGGCCGAGGCGGACATCGTCGTGGGCGTGCCCGACAGCAGCCTGAGCGCCGCGATGGGCTTCGCTGAGGCCAGCGGACTTCCTTACGAGATGGGCCTGATCAAGAACAAATATGTCGGCCGCACCTTCATCCAGCCCTCGCAGGCCATGCGCGAGAAGGGCGTGCGGATGAAGCTGTCCGCCGTCAAGACCATCGTGGAGGGCAAGCGCGTCGTGCTGATCGACGACTCCGTGGTGCGGGGTACGACCTCGCGCCGCATCGTCGCCATGCTCCGCGAAGCGGGCGCCACGGAGGTGCACCTGCGCATCGCCAGCCCGCCCATCACCAGCCCCTGCTTCTACGGCGTGGACATGTCCACCTACGACGAGCTGATGTGCGCCCACAAGTCGCTGCCCGAGGTGAAACAGATCCTGGGCGTGGATTCGCTCGCCTTCCTCTCGCAGGAAGCGCTCTTCAAGGCCGGCAAACGCGAGGAGCTCTGCCTCGCCTGCTTCACCGGCGACTACCCGACCTACCTCTACCAGCGCATCGAGGAGGCCAACAAAGACGAAAAGAACTGACGCCATGATGCGGGAAGAAACGGTTTTCGGTCCGATCCACAGCCGCCGGCTGGGGTCTTCGCTCGGCATCAACCTGCTGCCGCAGAAGGGCAAGTTCTGCAATTTCGACTGCATTTACTGCGAGTGCGGCTGGAACAAGGACGGGCGCGACGACAAGGTCCTGCCCACCGCCGCCCAGGTGCGCTCGGCGCTAGAGGACAAGCTTTGCACCTGCATGCTGGAGGGTACGCCCATCGACTCCATCACCTTCTCGGGTGATGGGGAACCGACCCTGAATCCGGAATTCCCGCACATCATCGACGACACGCTCCGCCTGCGCGACGCCTTTTATCCGAATGCCAAGGTCTCCGTGCTCTCCAACGCCACGCGCGTCCACGTGCCGGAGGTCGCGGCGGCGCTGAAGCGGGTGGACAATCCCATCCTGAAGATCGACGCGCCGACAGACGAGCTGGTGGCGAAGATCAATCATCCCGCGCCGGGCTATTCCCTCTCGCGCGTGATCGAGGGCCTGCGCGGCTTTGACGGCGATTTCGTGCTGCAGACGATGTTCCTGCGCAGCCCGGACTTCGACTCCGCCAGCCCGGAGGTCCTGAACGGCTGGATGGACATCGTGCGGGAGCTGAAGCCCCGCAAAATCATGGTCTATACCATCGACCGCCCCACGCCCGCTTCCGGTCTGGAGAAATTCTCGGTCGACGAAATGCGCGCCCTCGTCCGGCCGCTGCTCGACGAAGGCTTCAATATCGACATCAAAGGCTGATACGCCCCCGCGGCCCCCGCGGCCGTCACGGCATCCGCACCAAGTGCGCTTTGTGTCCCCAAAAATGGGACACAAAGCGCATTTTACCCGGGTTTTTGCTCCTTGTGTCCCAGTTTTAGGGACACAAGGAGCAGTACCAGCCGGAAACAGCAGATCTGACGACGGCCGGCGACGGAACTGCCCCGCTGGAAAGCTGAAAACATACCATCCGGTAAAAGCTTTCCGGCAGGGCAGTTCCGCCACCGGCGGGGCTGGGAGGCCGATTTAGAAAAATATGTAAATTTTCAACAAAAATATATTGTTTTTCAATAAATATTTATATCTTTGCAGAAACAAAACACAAAACTAGCCTTATGATTGAATGGTGGAACTCTCTTGAACCTGCGATGAAAGTCCTCTGGGCTGTGACCCTCTCGGCTTCGCTCGTTTTCGTCATCCAGACCGTGATGACCTTCCTCGGCGCAGCCGGGGACAGTGATTTTGACATCAATACCGATGTCGATGCCGGTGCGGGCGATCTCGCGGACGGCTCGATCGACGTGGGCGGAGGCCCGGACGCTTCCGAGGCGGCCCACCCCGGCTCGGGCATGAACCTGCTGACCTTCCGCAATTTCATCAATTTCCTGATCGGCTTCGGCTGGACGGCCATCCTGCTCAAGGACAGCATCCCGGCCACGGGCCTGCGGATGCTGATCGCCATCCTGGTGGGCGTGGTCCTGGTGATCCTCGTGATGCTGCTCTTCAAGTGGCTCACCGACATGCAGCAGTCGGGCAACATCAACGTCTTCAAGTCCGCCGTGGACTGCGAAGGCACGGTGTACCTGACCATTCCCGGCGAGCGCGCCGGCGAAGGCAAGGTCCAGATCACCATCAACAACGCGGTGCGCGAGTACGCCGCGGTGACCGACGGCCCGACCCTCAAGACGGGTGCCCGCATCCGCGTCGTGGAGGTCGTCAGCGCCAACACCCTGCTCGTCGAAGAAATCAATTCCGTCATCATTTAAATCCTTTATAGAATATGGAACTCTATCTCATCCTCATCATCGTGGGCGTGCTCTTCGTGACCTTCACGGCCATCCTCGCCCGCTACAAACGCTGCCCTTCGGACAAGATCCTGGTCATCTACGGTAAGACCGGCCGCGACGCTTCCGCCAAGTGCATCCACGGCGGTGCCGCCTTCATCTGGCCCGTCTTCCAGAGCTACCAGTTCCTGGACCTCACCCCGATCTCCATCGAGTGCAACCTGACCAACGCCCTGTCCAAGCAGAACATCCGCGTGGACGTGCCCTGCCGCTTCACCGTCGGTATCTCCACGGAGCCGGAGAGCATGACCAACGCCGCCGAGCGTCTGCTCGGTCTGCACATCGACGACATCCGCAACATCGCCACCGATATCCTCTTCGGCCAGCTGCGTCTGGTCATCGCGACGATGGATATCGAGGAGATCAACGCCGACCGCGACAAGTTCCTCGCCAACGTGTCCACCAACGTGGAGGCGGAGCTCCGCAAGATCGGTCTGAAGCTCATCAACGTGAACGTCACCGATATCCGCGACGAGTCCGGCTACATCGAGGCCCTCGGTAAGGAAGCCGCCGCCAAGGCCATCAACGACGCCAAGAAGAGCGTGGCCGAGCAGAACCGTTACGGTGAGACCGGCAAGGCCGTGGCCGACAAGGATACCCGTATCAACGTGGCCGCCGCCGACGCCGACGCCGTGAAGGGTGAGAACAGCGCCAAGATCGAGATCGCCAATTCCGACGCATTGCGCCGCCAGAAGACCGCCGAGGCCGACCGCGTGGCCGTCGCCGCCGAGAAGGTCCAGGCCGCCAAGGCCCTCGAGGAGGCCTACCAGAGCGAGCGTGACGCGGAAATCGCCCGCGCCGAGCGCGAAAAGGCCACCCAGCAGGCCAACATCGTGGTCGCCGCCGAGATCGACAAGCAGAAGAAGATCATCGAGGCCGAGGCCGAAGCCGAGCAGCTGCGCCGCAAGGCGAAGGGTGAAGCCGACGCCATCTACGCCAAGATGGACGCCCAGGCCCGCGGTACCCTCGAGATCCTCTCCAAGCAGGCAGAAGGTTTCGGCCAGCTCGTGTCCGCTGCCGGCGGCGATGCCCAGCAGGCCATCACGATGCTCATCACCGACAAGCTGCCCGAGCTCGTCAAGACGCAGGTCGAGGCCGTCAAGGGCATCAACATTGACAAGGTCACCGTCTGGGACGGCGGCAAGGGCGAGAACGGCAAGACCGCCACGGCCAACTTCGTGTCCGGCCTGATGGGGTCCGTCCCGCCGCTCGAGGAGTTGTTCAAGATGGCCGGCATGAGCCTTCCGGGCTACCTGAAAGGCGAAGCCAAAGAGGCCCCCGCGCCCGCGGAGGAAGTGAAACCAGCGGAGTAACGGTATGATCGTCGTCAATGTAGATGTGATGCTTGCCCGGAGGAAGATGTCTTCCGGGGAACTCGCCGAACGCGTGGGGATCACAGCTGCAAACCTCTCGATCCTCAAGACCGGCAAAGCCAAAGCTATCCGCTTCTCCACGCTAGAATCCCTGTGTGCAGCGCTGGACTGCCAGCCCGGCGACCTGCTAGAATTCCGCCCGGAACCGTAATCTCCGGTAACGGCTGAAACAACAACTGCCCCGCAAAAGCTGAAAACACACCATTTGGTAAAAGCTTTTGCGGGGCAGTTCCGTTCCAGCCCATTTGCAAAGATGGCGCGGAAGCGGGAGGCCTTCGGCCGACAGGGCCCCCTGCCAGGGGGCGGTGGGGGTGTCGCTCCCCGAGGGAGCTGGCTGCGAAGCAGACTGAGGGGTAACGTTTGCAAAGATGGCGCGGAAGCGCTATCTTTGCGCCGAAGTTTGTGGTGTGTTGCTATGCAACCGTAAAGGGGAATCCGGTGAGAACCCGGAGCTGTGCCCGCAACGGTAAGATTTATCGAGTCCGAATACCTGCCACAGACAAAGTTGATACCGGAGGCCCGGGGTCAGGCCGCCCTAGCGACGCAACATTATGTTTTTAACTTCCCTTCTGATTGCGGCGGGTCTGCTGGTGGCAGAAACGCCGGACACCCTCCAGGCCGTCACCATCGTGGCTGACAAAGGTGTCGTCGTGTCCAGGACGGACACCCTTACGCTGCGTGCCGACGGGACGGCCGCACAAGCGCTTCTTCGCATTCCCGGACTCGGCATCAATGATTACGGCGGACTTGCCGGCACGAAGAGCGTCAGCCTCCGCGGCCTCGGCAGCGCCCACACCGACATCTACCTCGACGGCGTGCGCGTCAGCAATTTCCAGAGCGGCCAGAACGACCTCGGCATGCTGCCGATGGAGACCCTTGGCAGCGCGGTGGTGGACTACGCGCAGAACAGCGTCTCCTTCCGTACGGCGAAGCCGGTTTTCGGCGACAGCCCGTTTGCCGGGCAGATCGGCCTGCAGGCCGGTTCCTTCGGCACCTGGATGCCCTCCCTCCGTTTTGACGTGAAAGCCTCCGAGCGCGTGGCCATCAGCGCCTTTGCCGCCGGCGTCCTCAGCAAGGGTGATTTCCCGTACGGGGACGGCGACGCCCGCCGCACGAACAACGACATCCGTCAGATCCGCGCGGGCTACGACGTTTTCGGCTCCATGAAGGGCGGCGAATGGCAGCTCAAATCCTACCTCAACGCCTCCGACCGCGGCACGCCGGGCGACCTCACCTGGCCCTCCGAAGACCGTCAGCAGGACAAGAACTACGTCCTGCAGGGCTCCCTGCGCAAAACCTTCTCCGATCTATACACCCTCAACGTCAGCGCCAAGGGCGCCTGGGACTTCATCCATTACCAGAGCGTCTGGGGCGACAGCGACTACGATTTCACGGATCTCCAGCTCAACAGCTCCCACACCTTCCGCCTGACGGACTGGTGGGGCGTGTCGCTGGCCGCCGACCTCGAACACGGCAGCCTGACCTCCCCCGGCCTGTATGACGCCGCCCGCACGGCCGCCATCGCAGCCGTCGCCACCGCCTTCCGCTTCAACCGTTTCCAGGCCGACGTGGCCCTGGAGTACCGCGGCACCTTCGACAAGGGCAAGGCGGCGCTGAACAGCCTCTCCCCTTCCGTGGATCTCCGTTTCACCCTCTTCGAGGGCTTCGACTTCGTCGCATTCGGCCGCCGCGCCTTCCGCGCGCCGACCTTCAACGAACTCTACTACCCCGGGTTCGGCAATGAGAACCTCAAACCGGAGGACGCCTGGCTCGTCGATCTCGGCATCGACTGGCACACCGCCCTCGGCGAGGCCTGGACGCTGGGCCTGAAGGTGGACGCCTTCTACAACACGCTCAAGGACAAGATCATCTCCGCCCCGACGGAACCGGGTTCCTGGATCTGGCTGCCCTACAACGTGGGCAAGGTGGAAGCCAAGGGCATCGACGCCGCCCTTAACCTGCGCTATGACAACGGCAAGCTCTCCGGCGGCCTGACCGCCCGCTACGCCCGCCAGTCCGCGCTCGACAAGACCCCGGACAGCGCAACCCTGAACCAGCAGCTTCCGTTCATCGCCAAGAACACGGTCGTGCTCGCAGGCGACATCGCCCTGGCCGGCTGGCGCCTCGACGCCGTCTGGAACTGGCGCGGCGGCCGCTTCGACGGCAACGGCGAGATGCCCGACTGGAACACGCTCGACCTCACGCTGCGCAAGGATTTCAACATCCCGAACGTCGGCGTGCTGGGCCTGAACGTCTCCGCCCGCAACCTGCTGGACTGCCGCTACGAGCTCTCCCGCAACTATCCGATGCCGGGCCGTTCCATCCTCGGCGGATTCACGTTTAAATTCTAAACAGCATGCTGCTGAGTCTGTTGTACGTCCTCCTGTCGGGCATCGCGCTGCCCGTCGGAGGCATCCAGATGCAATACCTGTGGCGCAACCAGCTCGGGGACGTCTATTCCCTCGGGCTGGGCAGCGCCGCCTGTCTGGGCGCCGCGGCGGCCACGATGTCGGGCTGGTGCTCGCTCACCGTCGGATCCTTCGTCTGCACGCTGATCTGCACCATCATCTGCTTCTTCGTGACCCTGCGGGTCTCGACGCAGAACCTGATTACCTTCGGCATCATCTTCGGCACCTTCATCGGTTCGCTGGGGACGATCGTGGTCACGAACGCGCCCACGGGCGACCTGCTCAAGCAGTACTACCTCTGGGGCGCAGCCAACTTCCACCTGGAAGGCGTGACCACGGGCGACATCATCTTCTCGCTGGCGCTGTTCGGACTCGGCCTGGCGGCCGCCATCGGCTCGCACCGCGACCTGACGCGCCATTTCAACGGGGAGATCGAACTCCCCGCCTGGCGCAAGGCGGTCGCGCTGACGATGATCATGTTCCTTGTGACCTCGGCCGTGAGCATCTGCGGCACCATCGGATTCATTTCCCTCGGCGTGCCGAATCTCAGCCGCATCATGTGCAAGAGCACGGACATCCGCAAGCACTACCTGCTCTCCAGCGCGATGGGAGTCGGGCTGCTGCTCATCACATATATTGTGGTGGAATACGTGAACTTCGGGATCTACCTGCCGGTCAGCGCCACGATGGCCATCATCGCGCTGCCCCTGACGATCTTCCTGTTCACGAAGAAATAATTATTTCGCCATCTTGGCGGCCTCTTTCAGCCCCAGGCGGATATTCTCGATGACAGCCTTCGAAGAGTAGGTGGCGCCGCTCACGGCGTCCAGTTGCACTTTGGAGGCTTCTTCGATGGTCTTGCCGTTCAAGGCCGTGAAGATGGAGCTTTCCTTGACCCGCTGGAAGAAGCCCGGGGTCTCGGCGTTCGGCAGCGCCTCGATTTTCTCGATGCGGCCGTCGGTCACGGTGATTTCCACGGGCGTATTGCCGGCGTAGCCGATCACCTCCTTGCCGAGTTCTTTGGTATCGATGACGAAGGATTTGGGTTTAGGTGCCTTGCAGGCGGCTGCGACGCTCAGGCAGACGAGGGCGCAGCCCAGAAGTATAATCATACGTTTCATATCGCAAAGATACGTCGTTTTCTCCCTTTTGTCAATCCTCATTGTTGGGGAGCAGCAGCGCGCGCAACTGCGCGGCGGAGTCCACGATGCGCGGTGCGGCGGAGAGCGCTTCGCGCGAACGGAAACCCCAGCTGACGGCGATGCAGTCCACGCCGGCCGCTCCCGCCGTAGCGATGTCCGTACCGGAATCGCCCACCATCACCGTCTCCTCGCGGGAGACGCCCGCCCGCTCGCGGATCTCGTCCACGATGGCCGGATCCGGCTTGAGCGGCTCGCCCGGACGCCCGCCGAGCACGGCGGCGAATGAGATCCCGGGGAACATCCGGCCGATCAGCTTCTCCGTCCCGGCCTGGAATTTATTGGAAGCGACGGCCAGCTTCACCCCCGCTGCCTGCAGGTCCGCCAGCAGCTCCGGCATGCCCGGATAGGGCCGGGAGCGGTCGTCCAGATGATTGATGTAATAGGCCAGGAACTGCTCCAGCAGCGCATCCAGCGCCCGTTCGTCCTCCCGCATCGGCTCCGGCATCGCCTGCTTCACCAGGTTGCGTACGCCGTGTCCCACCATGCCCCGGAACGCCTCCGGCTCATGCTGCGGCAGGCAATTGGCCCCCAGCACCGCGTTCGCCGCCGCGCCCAGGTCCGCAATCGTATCGACCAGCGTCCCGTCCAGATCAAATATGACCAGTTGGTATTTCATGGCGCAAAGATACGCTCATTTTCTGTCGAATTGCTTGCAGGTTCAAAAAAAAGTAGTACCTTTGCAATCCACAAACGGGGTATTAGCTCAGTTGGTAGAGCGTTTGAATGGCATTCAAAAGGTCAGGAGTTCGATTCTCCTATGCTCCACAGAACAGACTGAGAATCAGTCACTTAAGGCACTTACACATAAATTTACGCATAAAAATTGCTGAATTTATGCGTAATTTCTTTTACTATCCTCCCCTATACTTTGATTGCTTTTGGGCAGGTCCGACCGGTGAACTATCCGGGAACCCGCCACGCCATACGTCTGGAAATACACAAAAAAATCCTGCCCCCCGAAAGGAAGGCAGGAAACTTTTTTCAGAATCGGCCCGAGGGCCTGACAGTCACCCGGACTACTCGCCCGCGACCCACTTGGTCTCAGCCAGCATGGTGCCGGACTTTTCGCCGGTGCTGGAGTTGACGTAGTAGTAGCGGAAGAAGATCTTCGGCGCAGCTGCGTTCGGAGTTCCGTTCTTGGCCACGTAATCGGCACGGATGTCGATAGCGACCGCGGTGGGC
>JAFXUS010000041.1 GCA_017535125.1 Bacteroidales bacterium
CACTTGATATAAAGATGCATTAAATGTTAATAACGCTGTCTACGTTTTCCCAATCGTCCACGCCGGGCTTCAGACCGCCGCTGTCATCTTCGCCGGGCGGCGGCTCGGGAATCTTGATTTCGAAATCGAGCAGGAGCCACTGGCGCTCGATGGCGTCGTCCTTGAGAAACTCGAGGGCGATGTTGAAGGTCGTGTCCACCTGGCGCCCGTAGGTCGTGGTGAACTCGAAGGAGGCCTTGAGGATGTTCTGGGAGCCGGGAAGGCGGCCGAAGGTCCCGAAGGTGGAATAGATGCAGCGGTAGTCCGTGACCCCGGGCTTGTAGCCGTCGGGGTAGGCGCCGGGGTGCATCTCGAAGTACAGTGTCGTCTCCAAGGACTGCTCGAAGTCGGGCTCGAGCATGTGGGTGGAGGCGGCCATGCCGGAGAGCAGGCAGGACGAGGACGCGATGTATTGCGCGTTCACGACGCCGATCTGGATGTAGTAGGCTTTGACGACGGTCTCCGCGTCGAACCAGGGCTCTCCCGTCGCGCTGCGCAGGGTGTCGATGCCCTGGTGCGGGAGGATACGGATGCCTTCGCTGCCCGCGACGAAGAGCGGGTCGGCGTCGTAGCGGATCTTCTCGTCGGACTTGGTCCCGGCCCCCGTCGTGTTTTCTCCGCCTACGGCGCTCCTGTTCTGGATGGTGCTCTTGAGCTTGCTCATGAGCGACGGGGAGATTTCGTGCGTTGTCGCGGCCATGCCGTAGCAGTTGTCCTCTTCATCGACGATGGTGGACTCTGTGCCGAAATTGTAGGCCAGGAGGTTGTAGGTGCCTGGCGCGGCAACGATGTATCCTTCAAAATAGGTGCCTTTCTCATCCTCGCCCACGTTGCGCAGGTAGCGCTCGGCCACCATCTGTCCGTTTTCGGTATCGAACAGCGCGACGCGGAGCACCTCCGGGCGCTGGAAGTCCGGATGGATGAAATCGGGGTTGTAGAATCCCGTCGTGACGTTGAGGTCCTGCTCGCCCACATAGACGCGCACGTAGCTGACGTTGCTCGGATCCTCCAGCGGGCGGAACTCGCAGGCGGCCAGGACAAACAGGACGGGCAGGAGCAGGAGATGCTTCATCATCTGCGGGCGCCCTCCCGTGCGCGGGTCGTAATCTGAATGGGCCAGACGAGGCTGACCTGCAGTTTGGTCGGACCGAAATAATAGGTGATGCCGGAGCCCTCCGTGTCGCGCCACAGGATCTGCCAGTCGTCGGACGGGATGTAGCGTTGGTAGGGGATGCTGGCGTAGCCGAAGCTGGCGGACAGCTCGAGGTTGAGGTGCCGGCTGATCGGGAAGGCGTAGCCGTAGGTGAGGCCGACGCTCCAGATGTTCTCGCACTGGTAGCAGCCGATGCGGTCCCACTGCAGGTCCGTCTTGCCCCAGAGGCCGTACACGCCGAGGAAATGGCCGACCAGGCGGTCGCGCTGGGCGCGTTTTTCCGTCGCGGGGCGCGGCCGGGGGAGGAACCACCAGCGGGCCTCGCCGCCGAGGGTCAGATACTGGATGCAGGTGCGGTTGCCGCGCATGACCCACCAGGGGAAATAGTGCTCCCAGGCCAGTGAGAAGCGGTCTCCGATCGGAATTTCGATGGCGTAGTTCAGCATCGTGACCGCGTCGTAGAGCAGGTTGGTCTTGACGGCGAGGATGGTCCGCTTCTGCTGCCCATAGCGCTTCTGCGTCAGCGTCGGCACGGTGAGCCGGTCGGGACGCAGTTCGATGGCCGGGGCGTCCAGCTCCAGGCTGAGTCCCGGGATGAACAGCTCGCTGTCGCGGAGCCGGAAACGGTCGGAGATGAAGTCCGTCTCGATGCTCGCGGCCCGGAAGTCCGGGTAGAGCGAGCGGTAATAGCGCTGCCAGGACGTGAGTTTGCGCAGGGCGGCTTCCTTGTCGTCCACGGAAATGGTGGAATCGATGATGTCCAGCGCACGGCGGCTGTCTGCCTCGGAGAGCTTCGTGTCGGCCTGGACCGCTGCGCGGAAGTCTTCCCAGGCTTCGCCTTCGACGGTCACGGACACGGCGTCCGCGAATTCAGGCCAGTGCGCGGCGATGTATTTGCGGAGGGATTCTGCGCGGCGGCGTGCGAGGGTGTTGTTGATGCGCTCCGAGCCTTCTGGAGAGGCCATGCCGACCACGCGGATGATGTCGCCGGTCACATAGCTGCGGTTGTCCATCATGCTGCGCAGCTGTTCCAGCGAGGCGGCATTGTTCCGGAACTCCGGGCGTATGGTGGTGTCGCTCACGCGGAAATAGATCCGGATGGCGCCGGCGGGCGTTTCTTCGTCGTCCGTCGCCGACGTCCCCGTCCCGTCATTCGCCGACGTGATCGGCGAATCTCCTCCGAACAGGAACTCCACCCGCGTGCGCTGCAGCTGCGGGAAGATCGTTTCGCGCATGGCGTTCCACGTCTGTCCGCCCCGCAGGTCCATCAGCTGCTTCTTGCGTCCGTCAACGACGACGCCGGAAGCGTCTGTAATCCAGATGGGGACGGTGCGGATGATCTCGGCGGCGCGATCGGCGCCGGGAATGTCGGACTGCTCCAGCAGGGCGCAGAGCGCTTCGTAGTCTTCGCCGGCAGAGGTGACGACGAAAGGAACGCGCTCCAGTTCGGGCATCGCGGAAAGGAGATAGAGGCGGGTGTCGTCGGCACGCTGGTCGGAACGGGCGCGGTTGCCGTCCGTGTTGCCGTCCGGCGATGCGGCAGAGCGGATGCGCACGCAGACGAGCTGGTTCTCAGGGTCGGCGGTCATCGTCTGCAGGCACTCGTGCACGCGTAAAAAAGAAGCGTCGTCGCTGATCTCGAAGCGTTGCAATACGTCGCCGTTCCGCGAGACGAAACGCACAGTGGCGTCCGGCGTCCCGGGGACGGTTTGTGCGATGGCGGTCAGCGAGACCGTCATCAATAAACACAAGAATATTGCTTTGCTAGTAATCATGCGTGCGTATGTGTGTGCTTCCACAGTATAAATTGTTGCGAAGATAGCACATATAATTTTGAAATTGTTATCCGTTCGTATAATTCTTATCACTGATTTGGCAATTTCTATTGATTTTGCGTCAATGATTTGTAAAAGTTGCCGAATCGGAAAAATGGGGGGGGGCTATTTAACGCAATTACGCGGTTGTTTGGACCGCGTAATGGTTGTTTTTGCTCGGAGATTCCGGGCTTGACCCGGAATCTCTAAACGGAGAGGAACTCCGTGGTGATGAAGCCGGTTGCGATCAGGATTCCGGTCGCTATGACCGACATCAGCCAGAGGATGAAAATGACCAGGCCGGGATGCCACTTCGGCGACTTGAATCCGAAGAGCAGCTGCAGTGCACCGTAGAGCAGGCCGAGGAACGGCAGGAACACCACGAGCATCACGAGGATGCTGGCGCCCGGCTGGGCGAGCGCCATGGCGGCATTGGGGGCGAAGTGATGGAGCTCCGCCATACCCTGGTCGTAGAGGCGGTTGAGGCCCAGGATGCCGTGGCCGTGCCGACGGCCGAACCATCCGCTGCCGAAGCCCCACAGGCTGCCGGTGAACAGGCCGGCGAAGCCGACGACCAGCAGGATCACGCCGATGAATTTCTCGATGAATCCGCCTATCTCCGTCCAGGCCTTGGACTTCCCGACGGACTGGAGCGCATTGTCCACTTCCCGTGCCCCGGACTCGATCCCCCGCTCGATGTTCCGCTTGATGCTGTCGAGCGTTCCGTCTTCGCCGCGCTGCTCCCAGCGCTGGCGGACGGTCTTGGCGGCCGGCATGCAGATCCACAGGAGGACGTACAGGACCGGGAAGCTCATGCGGATGACGAAGAATCCATGGTGCCAGCGGCCGAGGAGGCTCGCGACGGTGCCGATGGCGAAGATCAGTCGCGGCAGCGTGGCTTCGATGTTCAGATAGGCCGCCAGGCCGCTGCACACGCCCGCGACCATCTTGTCGGTCATGTCGCGGTAGAGCTTCTTTTTGGGACGAGATTCCGGATCAGGTCCGGAATGAGGTTCTGTGGCCTCGCGCTGCTCCTCTTTCGCCTCTTCTTCTCCCGCTTCAATGTCCTCCGGGCGGCCGAGGATGCCGATGACTTCCTCGATCATGGCGTGGGATACCACGCCGTCGCGGCCGGCCTTCTCCATCAGGAGCTCCGCCATCCGTTCCTCGATGCAATCCATGATCTCCCCGCCGCCGGTGCGGCCGTCGTAATGCTTCTCCAGCTGGCCGAGGTATTCCTCGGTCAGGCGCGCTGCGTCGTCATTCAGGGTGAAGGCGTAGCCGCCGAGACTGACTCTTTCTACTTCTTTCATACGCGCTTGAGGTTTTCGACCGAATCAATGATTTCCCGCCATGCGGCGTCCATCTGGGCCAACTGCTCGCGGCCCTTGTCCGACAGGACGTAGTACTTGCGGGGCGGTCCCTGGGTGGACTCTTCCCAGCGGTAGCTGAGCAGCCCCTGGTTCTTCTGGCGGATCAGGAGCGGGTAGAGCGTGCCTTCGACGACGATCATCCCGGCACTCTTGAGTTCTTCGATCAGGGAAGAGGCGTAGGCCTCGTGCTTGCCCAGGATCGACAGGATGCAATAGTCGAGCAATCCTTTGCGCATCTGTGCGCGAATGTTGTCAAGTGTATTCTCCATAGGGCTATTTCTTTTGGGATTTGGAGAAACGGGCGAGGTTTTCGGCCGTGACGGGAAGGCCGTACATTTCGCATTTCTGCGTGGCCGTGACGGCCTTCGGGATGGCGATCCAGCAAATGACGTAGATCCAGAAACCGGCGGTGCCGGCCACGAAGGCCACAAGCATCAGGACGCGCGCCAGGACGACGTCGATGTCCAGGTAGGTGGCGAGACCGGCGCAGACGCCGGCGATGCGCCGGTTGTCGTCGTCGCGATAGACTTTCTTGCGCACGGGTTCGTCGTCATTCCCGATAGGGGAGGGGTCCGCGTCAGGGCTCTCCGGCGCGCCGTCCGGCATGCCGAGCTGGCGGGTGACGCGGTCCACGAGGTCGATCTTGACGACGCGGCCGTCGGTGCCGACCTCCTGGATGAAGAGCTCCGCGATACGGGACTCGAGATCATCCATCACTTCGGCGCTCTGCGTATAGGGTACGCCCGACGATGCCGCGAGGCGGGTGCGGAAGTGCTCCAGGTAGTCGCTCAGACGCTTGTAGGCGTCTTCTTCCAGGGTAAAGCTGCGATTCGCAAGGCTGATGTTCAGTACTTTTTTCATTTCTTTAGAACTTTTACTATGCAAAGATATATAAAAATTCTAATACCTTGTATCACAAAGTACCAAAAAATTAAAAGAATTTTATGCCGTTTTTGTAATATACTGATTGATAATAATTTACAAAATTGCTTGAAGGCATTTATCCTCAAGCAATTTTGTAACTAATTGGTAATAGTAGATTTATAGAAACGTTCTGCCCCGCGTCCGGCAGGTCCTGCCCCGGCAGAAGTATTTCCGCAGCGAAGCGAGGACGTTTTTTGCTTCTGCGGGGCAGGGGCCTGCCGGCGCGGAAGCAATGGGGCGCTAGGCCTTCGGTTTCCAGGCCTTGAGGCCGGCGATGACGGCGGCGGAGAAGCCCGCCTCTTCCATGGCGTTGAGTCCCTTGATGGTGATGCCGCCGGGCGTGGTGACACGGTCGATTTCGGCCTCGGGATGTGTCCCGCGCGCCTCCAGCAGGGCAGCGGCGCCTTTGACGGTCTGCAGCGCGGCGGCGAGCGCCTCCTGCGGATAGAGCCCCATCTCCACGCCGCCCTCGGCCGAGGCGCGGACGTAGCGGAGCGCGAACGCGGTGCCGCAG